>NZ_JADEXO010000067.1 GCF_015207105.1 cf. Phormidesmis sp. LEGE 11477 | reverse complement strand
ATCCATCTCTCATCGTTCGCTGATGCTCGGCGCGATCGCCCAGGGCACTACTCAGATCAAAGGGCTTCTGCTCGGCGAAGATCCCCGTCGTACTGCTGCTTGCTTTAGGGCCATGGGGGCAAAGATTTCAGATCTTGAAGCCGAGTGGGTAACGGTAGAAGGCACAGGCGGTGAGCTGCAAGAACCGGACGACGTGCTCAATGCTGGCAATTCGGGAACGACGCTCAGGCTAATGTTAGGACTGCTAGCATCTCAGCCAGGGAAATTCTTCGCGGTGACAGGGGATGATTCACTGCGATCGCGCCCAATGAAGCGAGTGATTGCACCCCTGACCAGTATGGGAGCTACCATCGCTGGCAAAGCCAACCACACGCTTGCTCCGCTAGGCGTCACCGGGCAGTCGCTACGGCCTTTTCACTATCGCTCCCCGATTGCCTCAGCCCAGGTGAAATCGTGTCTACTCCTTGCAGGACTGACGACTAACGGCGATACCACCGTTACCGAACCGAGCCTATCGCGCGACCACAGCGAACGTATGCTAAAAGCTTTCGGCGCTAATCTTTCAATCGATCCAGCCACCCACAGCGTCACCCTTCACGGCCCGGCCAAGCTCACCGGTCAAACCGTGATCGTACCAGGCGACATTAGCTCCGCTGCTTTCTGGCTAGTAGCCGCTGCGATTACGCCAGGCTCAAACTTATTGATCGAAAACGTCGGTATCAACCCAACTCGCACAGGTGTTTTAGACGCACTAGCGGCCATGAATGCCGATATTACCCTAGAAAACGAAAGAGACGTGACCGGCGAGCCGGTTGCCGATCTGCGAGTGAAGCACAGTCAGCTAATCGGCTGTCGCATTGGCGGCGATCTGATTCCTAGACTGATTGACGAAGTCCCAGCTCTGGCTGTGGCGGCGCTCTTTGCAACAGGCATCACCACCATTACCGATGCTGCCGAACTGCGGGTCAAAGAAAGCGATCGCCTCGCAGTCATGGCTAATGCCCTCAATCAAATGGCTCCTGGTAGCATCACCGAACAGCCTGAAGGGATGGAAATAAAAGGCACGGGTGCGGACACGCAGCTCACAGCCGCTACCCTTGATAGCTATACCGACCATCGTATTGCCATGGCCCTAACCATCGCAGCTACCCGCGCCCATGGCCAAACAGCTATCCAACGCGCCGACGCTGCCGCTGTTTCCTATCCCACCTTTGTCTCCACACTAGAGACCGCAGTAGCCTCTGATGAATAACTCTCTCTCAAGCTCGGGCATGCTAACGCTAGCTCACGCTATCTAGCCCATGCTCTGGGCTCGACTGCAAGTTGTCCCATGCACAAAATTTTAGTCATAGAGACCCCTAGCCAAGATCGGGCTGATTTAGTCGAGTACCTAAAGTCTGAGGGGTTTTTGATAAAAACAGCAGACGATGGCCCTTCAGGCGTTCAATCGGGGCGGACTCATCGGCCCGATGTGATTCTATGTAGCTGGGCTTTAGAAGGGCTGCATGGTCATCAGGTGCTAGACGCGGTGCGACAAGATGGCGAGCTAAAAATTACGCCTTTTATATTGATTACAGAAGAACCAGAAGGCACACTGGTAGCAAGATCGCACGTTCGTCAAGCGATGGAAAAAGGGGCCGATGATTGCCTGATTCGCCCAGTTACTCATATCGAAATTCTCAACACAATAACGGCTCGCATTAACCGTCAAGTCGCTATTAGTGAACTGTACGTTGGCCCGCTACGCAATACTGCCGAGCGCATAAATCGGCTGAACTACTACGATAGCCTGACCGAGCTGCCCAACTATGAACTGCTAAAACATTGCTTGAACCGGGCGATCACGGCGGCTCGCGAAAGCCAACAAACCTTGGCCTTCATGTCTGTTAGTATCGACAGGCTGCAGTTGGTCAACACTGTACTAGGCTATCCAGCAGGTGATGAACTCCTTAAAGCTGCTACCTGGCGCATGCAGTCCTGTTTGCCTACAGGGGCGACGCTGGCTCGGCTCACAGCCAATCAGTTCGCTATTTTACTGCCTGAACTAGAGCGCTCCGAGCAAGCTAAGGAAACTGCAGAAGACATTATCGATGCCCTCAAACGCCCTTTCTCACTTTCAGGGCATGACATATCTGGTCAGGATGTCTTTGTCACCGCTAGTATTGGCATCGCCTTTCTTCTACATCAGAGCAAAGATTTTTCTACGCTATTGCGACAGGCCAATGCTGCTTTAGAATCCGCCAAAAGTCAAAAAAGTAGCCATTACCAGTTCTACCGATCTGATATGCCTCTGCCCTTTAGCAACCAGATTGCAATGGAGACTTGGCTACGCTATGCCTTAGATCGAGACGAATTTGAGGTGTATTATCAGCCGCAGCTCAACTTAGCAAACAGTAAAATCGAAGGTACCGAAGCACTGATTCGTTGGGAGCATCCTGAGCATGGCTACATCTCACCCGCCAAATTTGTCCCCTTGGCCGAAGAGATGGGATTAATCGTGCCGATTGGTCAGTGGGTATTAGAAACTGCCTGTTCACAGGCGAAGCTATGGCTAAGGCAGAATATCGGCATAAAGTATGTGTCGGTCAATCTATCGAGCGTTCAGTTCAACCAACCTAATTTGATTGAATTGATCGAGCTAACTTTGACTAAAGTGGGATTAGACCCTAGCCAGCTAGAGCTAGAGGTGACTGAAACGGCGCTGATGCAAGATGCTAAGAGCGCGATCACAACGCTAACGGCACTCAAAGCTTTAGGGGTTCGTATTGCCATCGATGACTTTGGGACTGGCTATTCTTCACTGAGCTATTTAAAGCAGCTACCCGTTGACACACTGAAAGTCGATAATTGCTTTGTTCGAGGCGCTCCCCACGATGTCAAAAATCAAGCCATCTTGCAATCCACTATCGAACTTGCCCATCGTCTGGATCTAAAGGTAGTGGCTGAAGGGGTTGAAGAGGCTGCTGAGCAAAGACTGCTGAGCCAATATCAGTGTGACTATTTACAGGGCTATTGGGTAGGCCCACCGATGCCCGCCGCCAACCTAGAGCAGGCACTGATGGTCAGACTACTTCAGCAAGCGTCTCGCTCAGCTACGTTTGCGGTATAGACGCAGCCACTTCAAATAGCTTTCAAAATTCTTTGAGTGGTTACCGTAATTTCTCTAGGATGACTGGGCATATTGAACACAGATTGCCCTAACGGTTTTTGCCGGACCGTACTTTATATGATTGAGCCCCTGAATAATTGGCTTAGCAGCGTCAGCACTTATGCTGATATGAGCCCTGATCTTGCAATCCGCGCTCAGATAAATTTACGGATGAAAGCAAATTCTCGCCCGGCGCTAGGTATTTCTGACTGGTGTCAACTTTTTTTAGCCCCAAATGCTGCCCGCCAGACGTCTGCTTTCCGCTGTTCTGCTTCGGGTACATCCGATACGCGCCGCGTGCTGTGCTTTGTCTATCAGCGCTTTAGCCAATATTCAGGGCTCGACTTTAGCCGTGTGCGCCCCGAGGATCGGCTTGATCATGACCTGCACTTTGCTCTGGTGTGCTGGTTCGATTGGACAATCACCTTTTGTGAAGAGTTCTTTGAGCAGTTCGACTTAGATTTGAGCGATCGCTTTGACGAAGATGAGTTTAATACAATCGGAGAGCTGGTGATGTTCTTAATCGATCAGGTGAACGGCCAGTGCAGAAGCTCATCTGGGGCGATCGCGGCGGCTGACTAGTCTTTGGCGGCTAGCCCTCTACGATCTGCTCTTTACAGCCAGTCCTTTACAGCCAGTCCTTTACAGACAGCTACATTGCTTAAGAATCTCTTACATTAGTGCGATCGCCTAGGCAACATTTTGATAGTCTTGACAGAGCAAAACAAGACTGTGACTAGGGATCTCGATGCCAAGAACTCAAAGAAACGACAATTTCATCGATAAGTCATTTACGGTCATGGCTGACATGATCTTAAAAATGCTCCCAGCCAAGCAGCAGGCCAAAGAAGCCTTTGCCTACTATCGTGACGGCATGTCTGCTCAAGCCGATGGAGAGTATGCCGAAGCGCTAGATAACTACAAGGAAGCGCTCACCCTAGAAGAAGACCCCTACGACAAGAGCTACATTCTCTATAATATGGGCCTAATTGAGGCTAGCAACGGTAAGCATCGAGAGGCTTTGAACCTATACGAAGAAGCCATCGAGCTCAATCCTCGCTTGATTCAGGCGCTGAACAACACTGCCGTAATCTATCACTATCAAGGCGAACAGGCTGAAGCCTCAGGCGACAAGAGTGAGGCAAATGCGCTGTATGATGAAGCCGCTCGCTACTGGATGGAAGCGATCCGAATTGCGCCGAATAACTACATCGAGGCCCAAAACTGGCTGAAGGTGACTGGGCGCATGAAGCTAGACATGATCTAGCCTGTCGTCTTGAAGATTCTTGGCTAGAGATTTTTTTAATTAGGAGAAGTTAAGCTGTGATCGACGTGGATCAGGTACGCAAGGTTGCCAACCTAGCTCGCTTAGAGCTAAGCGAGTCAGAAGAAGCGCAGTTTACCGATCAGCTAAACGGCATTCTAGAATACGTGCAGCAGCTAGACGAGCTAGACACAAAGGACGTACCACCAACAACACGAGCGATTGAGGTTAGCAACATCACTCGCCCCGATCAACTGGAAGTATTCGCCGAGCGTGAATCTATTTTAGAAAGCGCACCGGATCGAGAAGAGGATTTCTTCAAAGTGCCAAAGATTTTAGGCGGCGAGTAGGCAGGCGTGCAGTAGTACAGGCTATGGCCGGATAGATTTTTCAATCGAGACGACGACTATACTAACGATAATTGCCTCGAAGATAATTCGAGCCACCAGGAAAATAATCCTAGCAGCCACTACACTTACTGTGAGATCAAAGACAATAGAGGTGCTTAGAACAAAAATCATCGAACCAGTCACATACAACAAGGAACCCTGAAGTGCGTTCTTAGGCTGATTGGATGGTTTTGGACGTGATTTGAGCGGTATGTAAGTCGGCGAGATGTGTGATAGAGAGACCGCTATGCTGCCTGTGTGTGATTGCTCCTGGCTTAGATTCTTAGATGAGTGGGACTGCGTTCTTGTATGATTGGACCTTTCTAAAACGCAGTTGCTTATCTTCAAGGTAGCTAGTTGAATTTTGAGATCTTCAATCTGACGATTGTATACTTCAACCTGTTTTTGGTGACGACAGTTCTGCTCTACCATCTGTTGTTGATAGCTCCGAGCAGTCGTCGCTATAGCTACTTTTAAGCGTACTGCTTCGCCGTTGATAGTCAGATGAGAAGGTATTTGATGATTCAAGGACTCATCATTCGGTAGCGAGCTAGAATCTTCTTCTATATATATAGGCGGCTTCGATTCAGGCGTATCTGGATCAGAATGGAACGGTTCAGAATCTGACATGACTTATTTTCCGACAACTGTCGGTAGATGTTTTGAACGATTGGTTTGGGATGATTTTTGTAATTGCTGAGTCTCTATATATCTCTTCTATATATCTGTAGTCCTTGCCTTTGGATTGGCGATTGGCAAAGTGTTTTCTTGTTCGGAGATATGACTCTTGGATGCACACATTGGAAAAAAAGCTCTGCTTCTTTCACTACCCTCCTAGTAGCCGAATTGAACAGCAGACCAGTAGAAAGGCAGCACTCCCTAAGAAAACAATGTTTGTGTTCCAGTCTCTTTGTGCTGGCTGACTGTCGCTAATACTGATGCGCTCTAAGATCTCTAGCTTGCTCTGTCGCCAGGGCTCTGTATCTGGTAGTGCTTTGGCCTCTTGATAGGCAGACTGCAGACTACCTGAAGCTAGCATTCGCTTAGCGTTCTCTACTCTTTGGATCAGCGCTTGCTCACGCTGTTTGATCTCGGTCAACAGATGCTCTTTTCGAGGAACCCAGAATACGTGTTCAGTAATGTCTAAAGCCGCAATTTTCGCTCTGCGTGTATCGTTATAAGTTAGTGCAGAGAGAGCTGTGCGCTGACTGCTGATGTTGCTGATCCACTCTTGGTTCCAATCCTCTGCTTTGCTCTGGGCAGTATTACTCAATCGACTTCTGCTAGGAATAGCTGCCAGCATATCTGTCGCTTTATCCAAAGCTCCTTCTTCTAAAGTGCGGTATTCCTTGATAGCTAGCTCCAAGATCCGCTTCGACCACTTATTGATCCAACGGTCAGCTTCTTGCTGCCATACACCTTTTTCTATTTCCGCTGCTAGTGCGATCGCGTTTCCAAATTCACCCGCGATCGCCTTCGCCTTCGCCTGATCTAGAATGCCACTCGCCCACGGCCCATAGCACTGTTCAAACAGTTGCTGTATCCGCTGTTCAACAAGCGCAGAATCAGCCGACATATTAGAGAGCATATGAGCGCATTCTGGATAGTTTCCCTCTTTAAAAAGGCTTTGCGCTCTATCTAGTCGATTCCATACCGTCGTTTGTTCATTGAGCTGATGCGATCGCGCCTCTAAAACTGCAGCACGCTGCTTATTCTCATAGATGCCATAGGCGTTCGCTAACGATGGAATAGTTAGTAATAGCAGCATCAGCAGCGCTACTAACCAAACCTCTCCCCTATAAGAGGTCCGTTTGTGTGCGCGTGTTCGCTCAGGTTTATCCATATCAGGAATCGCTCCGTAGAATGCTCCAAAAAAGCAGCATCCCGTTTTGAAAATTGAGTAGTCAACAGTAGGTAGACAGCGCTAGAGATATAGCAACCATATAACTACCTGTATCTATTCTATCTCACATCCAAAATTTAGGTGCAAATACATCTGTATAAAAGTTCTTGTCTGACGATTAAATAGTACATCGTGTACTCTCTTCTCGTAGCAAGGGTTGTGCTTGCTAAAACGTCTAATTATGTATTAGATATTTTGCTTTAATTTCGTATGTAGCGGTCTTTATGCACAATAGTCTGCGGTTTTACGCAGGCCCGCCATTCAGTGGCAAACCACTGGTTTTTGCTTCGACCCACCTCCAATTAGCTAATCAAACGCCTCTAATACAGCAGTGTGAGAAACAATTAGTCTATATATGTATGCATTTTGTACAGTGTATTTGAACTCATGCTACATATTCACCTGTAGGTACTACACTAAGTGGACTATATAGATAGCTTGGGTAGCGAAGAATTTCATATTGGTCGCTACAGAAAGAAGCGCTGCATTTTTGCAGTGTAGATACCTAACAGAAAAACTGACACACTACGGCTTTGAGCGAATGGATAGACAATCTGGGGCAAAAAGTGGCAGGGAAGAGAAAGCGCAGAGTAGGAAGCTTACCGAAGATCAAAAGCGTGACACTGCTGTCTATCGCTTCTTGCTATCACTCACAGACTTGGACTTATCAGATGAAGGCTCGGAACTTCCAAACGAAACCAGCATCGCAAAGCAGTGGGGTCTGCAAAACAATCGGATCTTCGTTCGCCGCGTGCTACGTTCCGTGCTGTTCAAAGAGCTTTACGAAGACAAAAAAGACGAGAAGAAAGTTACTGTCCCTGGTCTAACACTATCTAAGCTAGTGGGTATTCTCTCTAGCTTGCAGTCCTACAAACGCGAGAATCAGTCTTTAGATGCCAAGCAGAAAGCCTCTGCACTACTGACCCGCGCCGATAAGTTCAAAGCACTCAGCCTTTTTTTCCAGCTATCGCCGATAGAAAGAGATACGCTCAAGATGAAACTGCAGGGCGAGGCGCTTCTTAGAGAAATCTATGAAAAAGCTTCGGATGCGACCGGACCGTATGAGAAAGAAGATATCAATCGCCTGTACGATCTTTTGATCAACAGTTCGAAGGACATCGGCTTTGAAAAGTTTGACAATAACGGCCCTGAAAGCCAGCCAGCTTACGCCATTGAGAAAACGCTTCGAGCACGGCCTCAGCCACCCACAATGCAGGGCTTTATCAGACAAACTGTCTCTGACTACGCAAGGCAGTACCTACAAGGGCTTTCTTCGGAGGAAGAAGCTCAACGAATTAATGCTTTTATAGAACAAGTTGAGCGTGAGATCGATCGCATTGAGCTACAGTCTGGAATTGAGCAAATGGGTAGCTTTTTACCAGGGTATGGGGAAGAAAGTAAGTCCCAACGGTTAAATAGCTATCTTTTGCCTGCTTTCGTAAAGCGGTTGATCTACTCAGTGATTGACAACGAACTGCTAACGGATGAGTTCCCAGTTCATATTAAGTACTTCAAGATAGAACGGGTGAAACCACTGCCACTACGTATTAAAGACGAAAAAGATAGCGATGGCCTATTAAATAGTAAGTTTCTAGAGGGAAGAACCGAGCCTAATCAGCTAACTCCAAGACAACTATCAGCTCGTGGCAGCAGCTTAGGACTAGAGAGACAGGTAGCCTATAAAGTTCGTGTCCATTTCTATATCAAGGTACCTAAAAACTACAAAATACAGTTTGAGGAAACAGCTACAGAAGACATCGACAAACAAACCAAGCTGGAGTTTTCGGAAGAGGTTGTAGGCATTGGCAGCCCCATATCTCATATTATTGCTGTGATTGATCGTGTTTTACTGTGGGACATTCCTGCGTTAAAAGACTACATCTCTGTTGTAGAGAACGTTCGTCAAAGGGATGAAGTTATTGGGACTCTGCCAAATAGTCCAGTGTGGTCTCACTGTGTTGTTAAACTACATCAAAGAAAAGATGTTCAAGCCGCGATTAGAGACAAAGCAGATTGCGCTGACGTAGCGACAGGTATAGAGGTCGCAAGCGCTAATTTCTGTGGGTTCGATCTGATTGAAACAAGCGCCAAGGCAGCACTATATGCTCGGCTAAAACTGATCAAACAAGCACTTTCTACCATGCCAACTGTGACAAAAGAAAGCTATATGGAAGAGCTTTGCCGCCGAGTAGAAGAGGTAAGTGCCCTTAAAAAAGCTAAACAACGCCTTTCCCTGTATCCATTTTCTCTTAGAGCGATGGAAGGAGAAATTAAGGAATATTTGATAGAGAATGATAAATACAAGAAAGGTCACGAGAAAATAGCAAGCAGCAACATCGTTCGTTGGAGTTCAGTCTCAATAGAGGCTGTCTTGTCTATTGCGGAAGCTAACTTAAAAGAAGGTCTTGTTCAAATCGCAAAGAAGCAGTTAGATATCTTGCAACCTTACTTCGAGCGAGACGAACCCGACCAGGTGGATGAATTATTGCAAGCTCGCTATCATCTGTGCTTCTTTCGATACTACTACCTCAGTGATATAGAAGCTCCCTACTGCGAAATGCGCGACCGATACACTGCTGTTCGTAGAGCCTCCGAAGAACTAGACAAGGCAGAAAGATGCTTGGAACAGAGGCTAAAGTACTACGACAAGCTGAGTGAAAGATCTCTGAGCAATCTCAACCCGCAATTTTATTTTCTTTCTCGTGTCTACGCGCATAGAGCGAAGCTTCATATCTTCTTTCCTGACTATATAACTGCTACTGGGAAAGAACCTTTGAACAAGCTGATAGAGCCCATCAAGCTATTGGAGAGCGCAAGAGTATACGCGGCTCGTGACGGTGACGCCGCGCTTTACGCTCAGTGGTCTGCCTATCAAAGCTGGTGCTACATTATGCTCGCTTATCTCACTCCTGAAAAGGCAATACCTGATATTGATGGATTCTCAAAAGAAGACTGTCTCGACTGGGCTAGGAGGCTGATGAAGCATGCCGAAAATTGCTATTCAGAGCAGGGGAAGATCTGTTATCAACAGATAAAGAACAACGGAGGAAAAGAGACAGAGTATTCTTGCCCTTTGCCGAGAGCTGAAGACCGTAGCCTGGCTATTCTAGATGATGTGGTGAAGTGGTTAAGGCCCGCGTATGATTCAATAGCTACTAGATACGTCGGAGTTATGCACTACGAAAAGTATGGAGATACGTTCGTGCAGGTAGCGCCACTTATTCAAGAGCTAAGGAAAGAAGATGGCACTGACCAAAAGAAAAATCAAACAATAGGAGGGGCAAACAGAGAGTTTGTTAAACTCCAGCTTGACCTTTTGAAAGGCCCGCTAGAAGAGGATTATCTAGAAGATGAAGATACCAATTCGAGTAATAGAAGTGATTCCACATATCTGTTTGGGATGAAGTCTGGCATCCTTCTATTTTCAAAGGGAATGTTTTTCCTTTGTAAGCAATATGATAGCGAAGATGATTTTAAGTACAACGTTAGAACGAAATCTATGCGAATGTTTCAGTACTGCTGTGCTATTACGCTAGACGGCACTAGGCGAATTGAAGAAGACAATCCGTCTTGGCCGAATTGGGCGAAACCTGGCCACAGAGTTTTCTCCAGAAGCGTTCCTGATATAGAAGAGATTGATGACCATTCTCCTATAGACGAGCATTGGCGCGATCGCCTGCTGCAGTATCTATATCCGCACAGACTGACCCAGTTTGCCGACTTAGGCAAGATTTTCATCGTCGTTTGCAGACTGATTCTGATAGCGACAGACCCATCGGTCGAAGAGATATACTCATCTTCAAAATCGTGGAATGAAAGCAATAAGCTGCTGAAAAGACAGATAGATAGAGTCCGTAAGATTGTACAGGAGCTCAGAGAAAATAAGGACATCCCCTTCGATGACAAACATGCGCGCGGACAAAAAAGATACAACGGTCATCTTGTTAGTCACTATGAAGCTCTAGATAAATACGTAGAAAGTTTTATCCGAGCGCTAAAAGACAAAGATATAAGTAACCTGAATGGAATCCATATTAGAGACCAGATAGTGACTGATGTATTCAGGATTATTAGAGGCGATGTTGATGTATCTCCTCGTGTGTAATTAGTAGATAAGACCGATCATTATCTAGATATTCCTGGTAGCTTTGATATCGAATGACTGCGTAAGTCATTGCAAGCTTCCCCCTAGCAGTTTTTGAACGGAAATCTGTAGGGTCGGAAATAGAGTAGATACAATCTGTTCAGACACTCTGTGAGCTTCACTCTCATACTGGCCGTTCACTAGCGTTAGTACCGTCACCTGGTCTCGATGGGGGGCAATGATCCAGTATTCAGAAATACCTAGCTGCTCATATTGCTGCCGCTTCCAAACGTAGTCCCGTAGATAGTTATCGCTCTTTTTACCCCCCGGACTGACGACTTCTGCTATGAATAGCGGCGGAGCCATTTCCATCAGCACGGCTTGCTTAGCAATTTCAAGATGCTCAGGTTGCAACACCATTAAATCAGGTACGCGATTTACACATTTATCGCCTACTGGCGGTACCTGCATTTCTTTTTTGGTGCGAAGGCGCTCAGCATACAAACTGCCTTCTAACTGCGCTAGCGCTAGCAGCAGTCGGAGCGCTATACGCATATTCATATCGTCTTCGGAGGACACCTCGATCAACTCTCCCGTGCTGAGCAAACGGTAGTTCCTATCAGGAGAAAGTGTTTCGTCATCTAGATATTCTTGATAGCTTTTGTAGCGCGTTAGAGCGTACGTCATAGCAAGACCTTACTAAAGCGTCGGGAGCTAGAGGTGAAGATTATGGGTATCTCTATTCTATGCTGCCAGGCTGGGCTGCTGGTGCGGTAAAGCTGGGGTCTACTCGCACCCACAGAGCTATGTCTAAAGCCTCTGCGCCAACATCAAAGTCAACCACTCTAGCGACTACACCGCTTTCGTCGAACTGCTGTAAGCTGAGTCGATCGTTTAGACCGCCTAGCAGGACGTTGACCAGGCGCGGATCAACCGGGGTTCCATCTACGACTACCGTTGGGCTGATCAGCTTCAGGCGATCGCCCCCCGCAACGCTCAGCCCAGCCTCGGCCTCTATCACGAACCCGGCTTCCTCAACCAAATCTTCTAGCTCAGCGCTGATCCTAAGGCGATTCTCTTCCGCACCTGCTTCACCATCTGTGCTTTCTTCGCTGGGTAAAAAGTCAACCGCTAGATTATTAATCTGATAGCGCGTGCCTTCCCTCGCCTGCGCTGGGTTCGCTGCAAAGTTGCCTAAGTCCAAATTTTCTAGCTGTTGTGCCACAAATGGAGAGCGCAAAAACGCATTCACGTCTGCTTCTGTCAGCACGATACGCGCTGCGCCCTGAAATGGCTTGTCTAATACCACTTCGCCCTGACGCAAAGCCTGAAAGGCCAGATCGATCGGATCAGTCTCTAGCTCAGCTACCTCGAACCGCAGTCCCGGAATCGGCGAGATGCCACGTCCGGCGATCCGCACTTTATCGACTTTGCCTTGCAAAAGCTGATAGGACGGGCCATTGTCGATGCGTACGGCGAGGCTTTCAGCTGCGGCGAGGCGATCGCGGATGGCATTTTCAGCTGCCTGATCGAGTACAATTCCAGCCGGAGAGATCAGCAGCAGCAAGCTAGACAGAAGAACGGTAACTATTTCCATTATTTTTGGCCATTATTTTTGGCCATTATTTTTCGATAGCGGCAGTGACCCAGCTTTGAAGTGTACTAACGACATCATCTAACGCAATTTCTGCCGCTTCGCCGTCGGCACGTTTGACCACTTCTACTTTGCCATTTTTGAGCGATCGCCCCGTCACTATCCGAAACGGAATGCCCACCAGCTCAGCGTCTTTGAACTTTACCCCAGCTCGCTCTTTACGATCGTCTAGCAGCGTTTCCACGCCAGCCGCATTCAGTTCGTCATACAGCTTCTCAGCGGCATCCATCTGGTCGGCATCCTTGATATTCGGCACCACCACAATGGCATGATAGGGCGCGATCGCCACTGGCCAGATAATTCCATTCTGGTCATAAGACTGCTCTACCGCCGCCTGCGCCAGTCTAGACACCCCGACGCCATAGCAGCCCATCTCCAGCGGCACTTCCTTACCCTGCTCACTGGTATAAGTTGCGCCTAGAGCCTCAGAATATTTGTGCCCTAGCTGGAAAATATGGCCGATTTCAATGCCGCGTGCGGTTTGGATAGTTTGAGTCGGATCATGAACGGCGCGATCGCCTGCGATCGCCGTTCTTAAATCCACTCGGCGCTGCGGTAGCACAAACTCCTTTCCCCAGTTGGCACCAACGACGTGAAACCCACTCTCATTAGAACCTGTCACAAAATTCTTCAGCTCGACCGCCGTCTCGTCCACTATCCGCAGAAATTCAGGAGATAGCCCTTTCTGCTCACCAATAAAATCATCTGATAGATTGGGCGCAATATATCCCAAAGGCAATGGTTTAGTCGCCCACTTTGCCTGCGCTTCTGCGTCCGGTACTTCTAGCGCCAAAATCGTATTCGCTTCATATTCGCTCGCTAGATTTGTCAGCGCGTTTTGTAGCTTTGTCTCATTGACATCTTGATCGCCACGAATACTCACAATGACTAGCACTTGCCGGCCATTGTCGTAGCTCACCTGATATAGAACATTTTTTACAACTTGCGTTGGTGAACACTTCAAAAAATCAGTAACCGTTGCGATCGTTGCTGTGCCGGGAGTATCACGCTTTTCGTAAGTCGAAAAAGGCGAAGGTACAGCGTCTGGGGGTAGAGAAACCGCCTTCTCTACGTTGGCTGAGTACTTACCATCTTCGGTGTAGAGCACCTCGTCTTCACCGGCTTCGGCTAGCACCATGAACTCAGTTGAGCCAGAGCCACCAATCGCCCCAGAATCAGCTTCAACTGCCCGAAACCCTAAGCCAGTGCGACGCAAAATATTGCTGTAGGTCTGATACATCTGGTCATAGGTCGCCTTTAGGCTCTCGGCGTCCGTATGAAAAGAATAGCCGTCTTTCATGATGAACTCGCGGCCCCGCATCAGACCGAAGCGGGGCCGAATTTCGTCGCGAAACTTGGTTTGAAGCTGATACAGATGCAGCGGCAATTGCTTGTACGAGCGGATCATGTCACGGGCGATCGCCGTAATGACTTCCTCATGAGTAGGACCCAGTGCTAGCTCCTGGTCTCTGCGATCGCCCAGGCTAAACATAATCCCCTCAGCTTTGGTATAGGTATCCCATCGACCGGACTCTTTCCAAAGCGAAGCAGGCTGAAGCTGCGGCAGCAGACACTCTTGAGCGCCCGTCGCATTCATCTCATCGCGAACAATTGCCGATACTTTATCGAGCACGCGCTGTAGCAAAGGCAGGTAAGCGTACAGACCGCTAGCAATACGGCGCATGTAACCTGCTCTTAGCAATAGCTTATGACTTGGGATTTCCGCTTCTGCTGGATCTTCTCGCAGCGTGACAAAAAGCATCTGAGACAGTCGCATAAGCCTGAAATTCCCTTTAGATTCAGCGGCCCGAAGCCAAAACAGGATTGATAAGAAATGGATGCCATATCAGCAAAAAGTCCACATAGCCAAAAGGATATCGGGCCAAAAGCATAACGCTATCAATCTCAGATCAGTCTAGAGCATCAGGTCGCGAGAATTGCAGTAGTTGTGAGCAGCGAACAGAGTAATCCAGCCAGAATTAACTGAGCTAGAACTATTAGAACAAACAAGCAAAGCTATCAGAGGAACTTGTAATAGCGATCGCTAAGAAAAAAGAGCAAACTTGCTGCGATCACAACGACCCTACATAGCTTGAAAGACATAGCTTGAAAGACCGTCACAACGAAGCAGTAGAGCGGCTAACAAACGCAGCAGCACTTCCCCAAAGCCACTCAACACATGATTGACATAGTGCCTAATGTAATAAAAGACCGTGACCGAAATCGAGAAGACGAAATATTACGTTAACTTTGTATCTAAATATTAAGATTTTTAATCTGTCAGCTCAAAGAATGTGGGACTAGAATTCGCAATTGCTCATCTGTAAAAAGGTCTAAGGTTTTTCTGGAAACCCCTCATTTTCAAAGGGATTATGATAGCGCTCAAGATAAATTGATTAGAATCTTATTTTTAAGTGGGTGCTTACAAACTGTGGTAAAGGAGCAATTTTCTACAGTGATAAGTTCTAGAAGTGCTTGTTTTAGTGACCAAATATAGTTTTATATGTCTATAGGAGCTTGTAATTGATCGCATTGGAAGGGTGTTTAGAGCAGTGTGCCATCGACGGCATATTGCTGTGAGACAGCAAAAGCAGACTTAGAAACGGAAAGCAGCGACAATTTCGCTGTTCAAGTCCTGCTGAAGAAGTCTTAGAAAAACTCCCATTAGTTCAAGCGGCACGAAGCTTTCGTCGAGATGCTCAGTAGCTTTGTTCTGGATTTGAACCGTTATGCTCACCAGTTTTGGTGAATCACTTTTTGCTGTTTTCGGGTGATTGAAGGTTTCTACAGATTTCTAGTCCGCTTTTTCTGATTTTTTCAAACCCTACTTCTTAATAGATACTTTTTGATAGTGAGCAAGCTAAGACATACCATTCTGATCGCTGAAGACGATATACGAACTAGAACGGCCCTAGTCAATAGTCTTACAGCTTCTGGATACCAAGTTATTGCCGCAGTTGACGGCCAAGAAGCGCTGCAGTATTTTCATACGGACTCTAATACCATCGACCTAGTTGTTTTAGATGTACTGATGCCAAAGTTAGATGGCTTTCAAGTGTGTCAAAGACTTAGAACTATTTCCGATGTTCCAATCATCATGGCGACTGTTCTAGGCAGCTCTTCGGACCGGGTGACTGGCCTAGAAATGGGTGCCAATGACTATATTGTCAAACCCTTTTCGACCAAAGAACTTATTGCGCGCATTCGCTCCATCTTGCGCCGAGTCACTAAGCGACAAGACCCAGTTTTATCTGAAGTTCAGCGGTCTGCTATCAAGATCGGGCAACTTGTGATCGATCCGGCTACTCGTAGAGCGTATATAGACGGACACTATCTAGGACTAACTGAAATTGAGTTTCGTCTAATTGAGCTGCTTGCTAGCAGACCAGGTCATATTTTCTCGCGTGGAGATATTCTTGAAGCGCTATGGGGATACGACGCTAGCAGCGCCGCTGATACCAAAACGGTTGACGTTCATATCTCTAGGCTGCGGATCAAGTTGAACGAGACAACACACAACCCAAAGTACATCGTGACCATTCGTGGACGCGGCTATATGTTTTTAGTACAGCGCTAGCCTTTCTAAAAGTTTCGGTGGGCTCAGTAATCGAGGCCACCGTGACTTAGGGCTAAGACAGGATAATTCTACAAGCTCAGCGGTTCCTGGGAGATCCGACCAACGGTTGCGCTAGTTGCCTTGATGTAGTCTGCTGTTTTCATCTGAATCATCAGACCGCGCCTGCCAGCAGATACGGCAATGCGCTCGTATACTTGCGCCCATTCATCTAAAAAAACGGGATAGGGCTTTTTACAGGCTAGGGCGGTAACGCCTCCTCGAACGTAGCCAGTGAGCGGCTGTAGCTGTTTGAGTGAGACAGTTTCTACGCTGCGATCGCCACTCACCCTAGCTAAGGCTTTTAGATCTAGCTGATAGCTACCAGGAATAACAGCCAGCGCAGTTCCTCGCCGATCACCACTAACTACTAGCGTCTTAAACACCTGATCCGCAGGCAGCCCCAGCTTCTGGGCGGTGGCGATCGCCGCTAAGTTGTCAAGATCTACAGAATATGTCAACAGCTCATACTCGATGCCTAGCGTATCCAAGACCCGGATGGCGTTTGTCTTCGGCATTTGTCTTCAGACATCTCTAATAGTTATAGCGTTTGCCGCTTGACTCAAGACAATCACCGTAAGCTTTGCCTTCTCGCAGAGAATACATCTGGCGATTGCCATATAGAGCTAAGCGCCGTCAATATTCTATTTCACCAACGCAAAAGCAATCGCGTCCATTGGATTTGGCATTGTACAAACCCTGGTCAGCAGCAGCGATTAGCCTGTCGAGATCGATCTTTTGAGTTGAGCTAATAGAGGCAATGCCAAGACTAAGAGTGATGCGATCGCTGACTTTGGACTCACTATGCACAATATCGAGCAGCCTAACCGTAGCACGAATCTTTTCTGCCACCCGTTCTGCCCCGATCACGCTGGTATCGGGTAGAATCACCGCGAACTCCTCTCCACCATAGCGAGCGACCAAATCAGTACTGCGCCCCACAGACTGCTCAATGGCCTTAGCGACCTGCTTTAGACAAAGGTCTCCTGCCTGATGTCCATAGGTATCGTTAAAGCTCTTAAAATAATCGATATCACAAAGAATCAGCGACAGCGATGCCTTAGAACTATGACTTTCCCAAGTTTGCTCAATATATTCGTCAAAACATCGACGGTTAGCCACCTGCGTCAGGCCATCCATCTTAGCGAGTCTTTCTAGCTCCTGGTTAAAATCTTGAAGAGCAACTTCAGCCCGCTTGCGCTTAGTAATATCGGTTGCTGTTCCAAATACCTGCAGAGGTCGACCCTCGTAGTCGCGCTGGAAGACAGTCTCGCGGCACAGCAGCCATCGCCAATGTCCCTGACGGTGCCGAAACCGATACTCATTTTCAACGACTTCGCCATCTTTAATCGTCGATAGCCGCCGCCTTTCTTGTATTAATAACTGCCTCTCATCGGCGTGTACCAGTTGTTCTAAATAGCGAGCCCCTAGCTGCTGCATCTCATGAGGTTCGTACCCTAATACATTCTCGATCCACCGATTGACGTAAAAGTTGCTCCCGTCCCCAAAGCTGTCGACATACAAAATATTAGTACTCGCATCGATGATGCCTTGAATAAATCGCTGACTCTCCTGCCAAGCATCCTCGGCTTGTTCCCGCTCTATGGTTTCTCGTCGAAGCTGTCGGTGCTGTTGATTTAATGTCTCAATTAGCAGGCTACGCTGCTGACTATCGACGGCGGTTGCCGCAAGTAGAGCAATAGAAGTCGCGTTGGCATTTTCTAGCGCGGTCCATCGACGGGTCTGCTGACACTCACACCAGAGCGCACCGACAACGACGCCTCGACATCGAATGGGCAATTCTAGAAAAGCGCCCGACCATTGGTCGATCAAGCCTGTCTGAATGAGATAGCTAATCGGATGGCTGATAGAAGAAGTCAGCTGAGAAATATCCTCGACTAGCAGCTCAGTACGACTAGATAACGTTTCGAAATAGGGAACATGGTCCCTCGGCTTCAACAGAGTACCTTTGTCGTGAGTATCTAATGCCCTGTCATACCTATCGAACAAAACAAAGGCATCAGGCGCACTGCACAGCCAGAGACTGGCCCGATCAATCTTAAGTATGTGGGCGGCAGCTTGAGTAATCGCACCAGCGGCTTTTTCAAGGTCGCCGCTGTGCAAGACGGGATGCTGAGACAAGTATTGTAGATAGTGCTGAGGTAGTTTACCTGGCAGGAGTAAGATATCTGGTGATAGCTGTTCAATATCTGGTGATAGCTGTTCAATGTCTGGACTCACTGGAGCGAAGCTAGATATTGGAACGAGCGCCTCGGCTATGGAATCCTTTGAGGAAGGACTAGTCAGTTCCATATTCTGAGCAAGAGATGGGGTTGCAAATTGCCCTGAAAGAATTGACATCCTATCCACTTGAAAGCAACCATATCCAGCACTAAGTTAGTGGTGCTATAATTCCCGCTGCACTTCATAAACGTTCACAGCTAAGTAATCGGTCAGCATTAGCACACTTTTAGCTAATTTCCTAGAGATGCACTACTCAAAGATGCTGCTGAAAAAATCAATTGTTTCTTTTAGGGACAGAATAAAGGCGTCGATTTCTGCGGGAGTATTGTAGAAGTAGAGACTGGCTCTAGCAGTAGAATTAACGCCGAGGATGTGGTGCAACGGCTGCGTGCAATGGTGGCCAGAGCGAATGGCAATGCCGGATTGATCGAGTAGCGTAGAGAGATCTTGAGCATGGACACCCTCTACTGTAAATGTAGCGATCGCAGCTCTTCCTGATCCGTCTTTTTGGGGCTTTGGCCCATAGAGCGTCACCTGTGGTACTTGGCTAATCTTTTCGTACAGATAGGCAGTCAAAAAGTGCTCGTAATCTGCAATCCGCTCCATACCAATATTGGTGAGATAGTCGACCGCTGCGCCCAGAACAACGGCTTCTGCGATCGCAGGCGTCCCCGCTTCAAACTTATGAGGCAGCGCCGCGTAGGTAGCATGATCTAGCGACACATCTTGGATCATCTCTCCCCCGCCCAAGAAAGGTGGCATGGCCTGGAGCACGTCTAGCTTGCCGTACAAAAAGCCCGCCCCGGTCGGCCCACACATTTTGTGACCAGAGGCCACTAGCCAGTCACAGCCTAACACCTGTACATCTACTGGCATATTCGGCACACTTTGACAGGCGTCAATTAAAACTTTAGCGCCGTACCTCTGTGCAGTTTCAACGATTTCGCCGACCGGATTGATACAGCCCAGCGTATTAGAAATGTGGTTTACAGCTATTAGCTTGGTCTTGTTGCCAACCAGTTGGTGGAACGCAGCTAGATCGAACGTCTGCGTCTCGGTCAAAGGCACATGCTTTAGCACCGCGCCCGTCCGCTGAGCAATGAGCTGCCAGGGCACCAGATTACTGTGGTGCTCCATCACAGTTAGCAAAATTTCGTCGCCTTTCTCTAGATTGCTCAGTCCCCAGGCGTAAGCCACTAAGTTAATCGCTTCACTGGCGTTTCGAGTGAATACAATCTCATCGCGAGAAGCGGCATTAATAAAGGCCGCGACCTTGTCACGAGCGCTTTCGTAAGCTTCTGTAGCCCTGGCACTCAGGGTGTGTACACCGCGATGTACGTTGGCATTATCGGCTTCATAATAGTGAGCCATCGCATCAAGGACAGCTTGAGGTTTCTGCGAAGTCGCTGCATTGTCTAAATAGACTAGCGGTTTGCCGTTGACACTTTGATGAAGAATAGGAAAGTCAGCACGGACTTCATTGGCGAGCAAAACTGGGGTGATGGTGGAGGCTGTCATTGGGAGAGAAGAGGGGGTAAGGTTTTTATGCAGTTAACTCGCCCAGTCTCTTAGGCGCGTGCTCAAGGCTGTCTTGAGCGCAGGAACAGATATCTTTTCAACAACTTCCATACCAAAGCCATAGAGCAACAGACGCTGCGCTTGCTCGGCAGAAATACCTCGACTTTGGAGATAGAAGACTTCGTCAGCCTGAAGCTGACTGACGGTAGCACCGTGCGCGCATTTGACGTTATCAGCCACAATGTCTAGCTCGGGCTTGGTATCCACCCTGGCTTTGGTCGAAAGCATCAGATTGCGGTTTAGCTGCGAAGCATCAGTGAGCTGGGCGGCTGTAGAAACGTACACTTTGCCATTAAAAACGCAGTGAGCCCGATCGTCTACGATGTTTTTCTGAATTTGAGTAGCGCTACCGTGAGGATAGGTGAGAGCCAGCAGGCTGTGAGTATCCGCTAGCTGGCGATCACCTAATGCACTTAATCCATACATTTTTGTATCGGTCTGTGGGCCAGACTGATAGACCTCTATGTGATGTCGCGATAGCTTCGCACCTAAATCAACAGCCGTGCATTGGTACTGGCTATTTGCCGCTTGATCCACAGCAGTCTTAGCGAGATGAAAGGTGCTGGCGCTTTCGTCTTGCACTCGAATATGGTTGATCTGTGCGCCTTCTGCTAGCCAAATTTCGGTGACGCTGTTGTTGCAGCGAGTGTCTTGAATTTTTGCCTGGTCAACGCGGTCTTGATCAACACTACACTGAGCGTTTGTGTCCTCGTCTTGACCAAAGAAAGATTCAACCAGGGTGAACTTAGCGTGTCTTTCGGCGATGACAAGCGATCGCACCTGTGAAAGAAACCCACCTTGCGACCCACGGGCAATGTAGATGGGCGTATCGACTACCTGATCAGCCTGCACCCAGACCACCATCACATCAGCAAAGCCAACGGTATTGAGCGCTGTAAAGACTTCGCTGCCGCCCTTAACTTGGGCCAGCTTGCTTTCCAGAATCGGCGCTAGTTTTTTGGCATAGTCAGGATGCTTCAGCAGTTGAGAAAGCGGTCCGATAATCACAGCGTCCGCAGTCTGATCCGCTTTTCTAGACAGCGTCGGCTCGTAGTGGCCGTTGATGGTGGTCAAACAAGCGCCTTCTGTTAGTAGATTCAGATGATCGCTCCAGCTATCAGCCTCCACAGACACTGGCTGCGCTCTTTGAAAGGGCTGCTCTAGCATCTGCGAAAGGTCAGTAAAGCGCCATTCTTCATCTTTGCCAGATGGAAAAGAGCGTTCGTTGACCAGTGCGATCGCCCGATCACGCAGAGCTTTTAGACCCAGATGTGACTCATCTGCTGCCGCTGCCGCCTGAGTTAGCAGATGCTTGAGGTAGGTCTCACGGTTGACCTTGCCAACAGAATCTGACGCTGAACTGACAGTGTTCGTCATGACTAGGCCACCGCCTCCTCAGCCACAATCCAGTCATAGCCTCGAGACTCCAGCTCTTGAGCCAGCTCTTTACCACCGGTCTTTACGATCCGGCCCTGGGCCATCACATGCACATAGTCCGGCACGATGTAGTTGAGCAGCCGCTGATAGTGCGTGATTAAAATAGACGCATTCTTAGGTGTACTGAGCTGATTGACCCCATTAGAAACGATTTTGAGCGCGTCGATATCTAGCCCTGAATCTGTCTCGTCTAAGATTGCCAGCGTCGGCTCTAGCAACGCCATCTGCAAAATCTCATTACGCTTCTTCTCACCGCCCGAAAAACCCTCATTGACGCTACGATCCAAAAAGCTCACGTCCATCTTGACAACGTTAGATCGCTCCTCGACTAGATCATCAAAGTCGAAGACGTCAATTTCTTCTTCACCATTGGCTTTGCGATGAGAGTTATAGGCCACTCGCAAAAAGTCACGATTGCTGACGCCAGGAATTTCTAGCGGGTACTGAAACGCGAGAAACACACCTGAGTTCGCTCGCTCATGCGGCTCTAGCTCCAGCAAGTCCGTACCCTGAAAAATAACTTCTCCAGCCGTGACCTCATAGTCTGGATGGCCAGCAAGTACCTTAGAAAAGGTGCTTTTGCCAGAGCCGTTAAGGCCCATAATGGCGTGAACTTCTCCAGCTTTCACCTCAAAATTAACGCCTTTGAGAATTTCTGTACCGTCAACGCTGGCATGAAGATTGCGAACAGAAAGAATAGTTTTAGCGGTTTCGTTGATCATCTATATATTTCTTGTCTAGCTTTTTGGCGGACTTTCTTTAGCCGACTGAATTTTCTAGTTTGAGACTGAGGAGCTTGTCGGCTTCAGCAGCAAACTCCATAGGCAGCTCGTTAAAGACATCACGACAGAAGCCGCTAATAATCATCGAGACCGCATCTTCAGGTGAAATGCCGCGCTGGGCAAAGTAGAAAAGCTGGTCTTCCCCGATTTTCGAGGTCGAGGCTTCATGCTCTACTTGAGCCGAGCTATTTTGTACTTGAATGTAAGGGAA
Organism: cf. Phormidesmis sp. LEGE 11477; assembly: GCF_015207105.1. Lineage (GTDB taxonomy): Bacteria > Cyanobacteriota > Cyanobacteriia > Phormidesmidales > Phormidesmidaceae > Phormidesmis. The sequence continues at coordinate 11,791 of NZ_JADEXO010000067.1, read as the reverse complement.
GGTGTTGGCATTCGACGTATCACCTAGCAGCATAGAATCGCACTGCGAATAGTTCCGTGCCCCTTCTGCCTTCGGATTGACTTTGACCAAACCGCGATAGCTGTTCTTGGATTTACCCGCAGAAATCCCTTTCGAGATAATGGTGCTACGAGTGTTCTTGCCCACATGAACCATCTTGGTGCCCGTATCCGCCTGCTGATAGTTGTTGGTGAGCGCCACTGAGTAAAATTCACCTACTGAGTTATCGCCTGCTAGGACACAGCTAGGATACTTCCAGGTAATGGCAGAACCGGTTTCTACCTGAGTCCAAGAGATTTTGGAATTGACGCCTTTGCACAGTCCGCGCTTGGTCACAAAGTTGTAGATACCGCCCTTGCCGTTTTCGTCGCCAGCAAACCAGTTTTGAACCGTGGAGTACTTGATCTCCGCGTTGTCTAAGGCGACTAGCTCTACGACAGCCGCGTGTAGCTGGTTGCTGTCGTACATCGGCGCTGTGCAGCCCTCTAGATAGGTCACAGAGCTGCCCTCTTCAGCCACAATCAAGGTGCGCTCAAACTGCCCTGAATCGCCGTTGTTGATGCGAAAGTAGGTAGAAAGATCCATCGGACATTTGACACCCTTCGGCAGGTAGACAAAAGAGCCATCCGAGAAAACAGCAGAATTTAGCGCTGTAAAGTAGTTGTCTCCTACTGGGACGACCGTGCCTAGATACTTTTGAACTAGCTCTGGATGCTCCTTAAGCGCCTCTGAGATAGAGCAAAAGATGACGCCGTGCTTCGCCAGATCCTTTTTGAAAGTAGTGGCAATCGAGACACTATCAAAAACAACGTCCACCGCGACATTCGCTAGGCGCTTTTGCTCGTTGATAGAAATGCCTAGCTTGTCAAAGGTGTCTAGCAGGGCCGGATCGACCTCATCTAGACTGCCTAGCTTACTCTCAGCCTGCTTTGGCGCAGAGTAATAGACAATTTCGTTGTAGTCAATGGGCGGATACTTGACGTTGGGCCATGACGGCTCTTCCATCTCTAGCCAGCGACGATACGCCTTGAGGCGAAAGTCGAGCATAAACTGAGGCTCTTCTTTCTTAGCAGAGATGGCTCGAACGACATCTTCACTAAGACCACGAGGAAGACTATCGGCCTCGATGTCAGTGACAAAACCGTACTTGTATGGCTGGCTGACGACGGATTGAACGCTAGAGCTCATGGGGAGTAACAACCCTGCTAAGGGTGAATGTAGGTTTCAAAAGGTGGGGCTAGGAAAAAGTGATCGAGCGATCTATCTGGTGATCTTCATATCTGGCGATCTACTAGCAAGCTATTTGTCGGTTACTTCGCGAATTTGCTCGAAAGAAATCTCTCTTTCTGTCCCTGAAAAGGGATTGTCTTCTGTGAGGAAAAGCATGCAGTGGCATTCCTGCCGCTCTTGCATTGGCACACAGGGGCAGTTCCAGTAAGTAGCTTTGACTTCAGCTTCTTTATCTTCGTAGTGGCGGCAAGGACATAGCGGCGCACCCAAATCGTCCTTATGCTTGGCTAACCCTTCGAGTACGACCGCAGTCACGCCTAGATCCTGGCAAAAGTATGTACCAGTGCGCTTGGCATAGCTTTGGGCAAAATTTCGCATGATTTCGAGACTTTTATCGGAACCGTGCGCGGTTTGGGGGGTACTCATGGTGGTTGCGTTGCCTCTTTGGATTTCGTCTTTGTGCTTTACCTATCTAGGGCGGCCTCTATCAGCTAACTAGAATGGGTACCTAGTAAGACTACAGCTAACAAGTTAGGACTACTAGAGAGCCAAAAAGATTTGGCAGCAGGTGCTAAGCTTTAATAACTAAAGCAACATGCGTGTTGTTTAACTACTTGAATAAAGGTTACTGTAATCAGACGGGTTTTAGCAACAAAAGTGTTTCTAAAGTATTATTAACTGAGTGCTCGACTTGTTGTCCGGTTTGTTGTAGGGATTTGAAGGGAAATTTGTGCGCCAGAAAGTAACTTCTCAATCAACCTCTCCACCTTCTCTTGAGGTGGCTGCTCCTAAGGTATCTTCGGGAGGCTCTTCTTCTATGAAAGAGGATATTTTGCGCTTTTTGTTGAAGCGGGGAACAGCGACAGCAGGGGCGATCGCCCGCCATCTAGATATTACGCCGCAGGGCATTCGTCGCCATCTAAAGAATCTAGAAGCTGATGGCCTAATAGAGCACCAAACCAGTCAGACGGGCATGGGCCGTCCTAACCACCTCTATCAGCTCAGCCGCAAAGGGCGAGAGCAATTTCCCGACCAATACGACCAGTTTGCGCTGTCGCTGTTAGATACGGTGGCAGATACGCTCGGGCCTGAGCATGTTAGCAAGCTGCTGAGACATCAGTGGCAGCAAAAAGCGGCGGCGTATAGAAAGCAGCTAGGCGATGCGCCGCTCAAAGCGCGTATGCAAACGTTGGTGAAGCTGCGCCAAGCGGAAGGCTATATGGCAGAGTGCTATCCGGCGGAGGAGGTTACGGACGATTCGGCCTTTGTGATCACTGAGTATAATTGTGCGATCGCCCACATTGCCGAATCCTATCCAACGGTATGCGGTCACGAGCTGGCGATGTTTGCGATCGCCCTACCCGACTGCTCGGTGGAGCGTACCCACTGGCTAGTCAACGGCGAGCATCAGTGCGGCTATTTGGTCAAGCTGAAATCGAAATAAAAAAGCCAGTTCCTAAGATCTTTTCTCCTCAGATCTTTTCTAAGAACCTCATAGATCTATGTCTTTACAGTTCCTTACTGAAGCAGAATCCGCTGCCGTAGATGCAGCCCTATTAACGACACCTGAGAAATTTCTTACCCGGCTAACTTTGTCCACTGGCAAGCTGCTTGTTTACATTGCCAGAGATCTAGGAACGAGCGTAGAAGAGCTGGACAACCAGCAGATTATCGCTTGGTTTGAAGCCGATTCTAAGCGCAAGCAGTTAGAAGGGATAGAGGCTTCGGTGCTGAAATGGGATGCCAAGAACCTTACCGACTTACCAAAGGAATGAGATGAAGAGACATGAAGCTGGCAGAGTAGACGCTGGCAAAGTCGAAACTGGCTGTTAGCTGCTGCTCATGTGCGCCGCAATGCATACTATAGACAGAGAGTATTGAGCTAACTGACTATGTCTGGCTAAGATTGGGTAAATCTATAATTGGACAATCGATTGAATGGTCAGAACAGTAGGTATGCTCGTCAGATAGTCGCCTTGCTTGTTTTGCCCTGTCTTGATAGCAACGTAAATTCTATGAAACAGATCTTTTCTCAAAACAAATTCCTGATGCTTGTAGCTGTTTTGGGAATGGCGATCGCGCCAACCAAAGCAATGGCGCATCAGGTTCAAACCGACTATATCCTCGATTCACAAGCAGGCAATAGTCTTCAACTACGCACTACTTTTAGCAATGGTCAACCGCTGAAAGGCGCTAAGGTCACGGTGACTTCTCCTAACCAGCCCTATCGTATTCGCGCTGTCGGCAAGACCGATAGCCAAGGCCGCTTTACTTTCGTTCCCGATCAGCCGATCAGCGGCGACTGGGAAGTCAATATCAAGCGCGAAGGTCACCAGGATATTTTGACCGTGCCTGTGACTGAAGCAGGTATCGATCTCGATTTGATGGCGCAAAATGGCCTAGAGCAGGTGGGTAACACCGATGTGCATTATGCGAGTTCGCCTTGGATGGTAATGGGTGGGGTTGCGATCGCAGCCGCTTGTCTAGGCGTCGCTCGAACCAACGGCAAAAAGCAGGCCGAGTGACTTCAAACTAAGCTAGAGCTCTTAGCCAAAACCAACCTAAGCTAGAGCTCTTAGCCAAAATTCTTATTAGAGCGTCCCTAGTTCATTGGTTGAGCTAGGGACGCTCTGGTTTATGTTCACCAGCCCCAGGTGCCCACATCGCCTTTGAAAGGGCCGACGATATCATTGGTGATCCAGCCGGCATAAAAGTCGCCTGGCTGGGGCGTCACTTTTTCGTCATCCACATAGCAGGCGTCCATCGGTCCGGGATAGAATCCTACATACCCGCCAAGTTCTTCGTACTTAGAAGAAATATTCGGGTAGTACCAAGCAACATTTTCGGCCTGCCGATCGCCAACTTGCAGCGTATAGTAGCTGGCCTGCCCCTTCCACTCACAGTAGGTAGAGTGCGTACTCGGCGCGAAATGTGCCATCTTGATATCACCCATCGATATGTAGTAATTAGGTGGATGGCTAGTCTCTAAAATCCTTTTAGCGCGGCGGGTATCGGCGATCAGTTCACCGTTGAAGACGATGCTGATATGTTTGGACACGTCCTCAACCCGAGGAGGCCGAGGATAGTCCCATACAGACTCTTGACCAGGTCCAGGGGAAATAGGTTCAGGGCGCATGAGTAGTCGCTCAAAGATGTGATCTGTATTCTAACTCTGACGGTCAAAGCGTATTGAAGCGCTGTTGCCCAGAAGCTTCTAACAAAACACAAGAGACTCTACGCTAGATATGATGGGATTCGACTAGGCTGCTCATCTTTTTTATTTAGATTTTCTGAGCTCTCTTTTGCTAAAGGCTTGCCGATGTTCTTCGCACCTGCTGGCATCTTTCTGGTCTGTTGTAGAAGCGATCGCAGCCCTATCCAACTTTACCTCGGTTTAAATTATGGCAAGCGTTAGAAATTGTTCTTTCTCTGTGGTCAAGATCTTGACCGTAGGCTTAATGCTAGCCGGATGCGCCTCATCTGCTACGGCACCTTCAGCCCAGGTAAACCAGACAGACTCAGAGCCTTCGGCGATCGCATCCAACCAATCAGCTAGCGAATCCGCTGAACAACTTGCCCAGTCTCCTACGCCACAGCCAGTCACCCTAGTAGAGTCACTAGAGCACCCTTGGGGAATAACCTGGCTGCCCGATGACACTATGCTGGTCACCGAAAGGCCAGGACGACTGCGAATAATCAGAGACGGCGTACTTGATCCTACTCCGGTAGACGGTTTACCCGAGGTATTGAACAGAGGACAAGGCGGCTTAATGGATGTGTCTGCTCATCCGCAGTTCGCAGAGAATCAATGGATGTATTTCACCTACGCTGACGGCACTGGATCAGCTAACCGTACGCGGGTTGCACGCGCCCGGTTTGACGGTAGTACCCTGGCTGACTGGCAGGTTATTTTTGAGGTGAACCGGACAAAAGAAGGAACTCAGCACTTTGGCTCTCGTCTTGTTTGGCTGCCAGATAATACGCTGATAGTCTCGATTGGCGATGGCGGCAATCCGCCAGTATCGTTAGAGGGCGAGCTGATCCGCAATCAAGCACAAAATTTGAGCAGCCACCTCGGTTCGCTAGTGCGGCTAAATGATGATGGATCTATCCCCGCTGATAATCCCTTTGTAGACACACCTGAGGCTGATCCTGCCATCTGGAGCTACGGACATCGCAACATTCAGGGAGTAGCGCTTGATCCAGCGACAGGGCGACTGTGGGCGACAGAGCATGGCTCTCGCGGCGGAGATGAGCTCAATCAAGTTGAAGCAGGTGAGAACTATGGCTGGCCAGTGGTGACCCACAGCCGTGAGTATTCGGGCGGAGAGATTTCGTCGGAGCGATCGCGCCCTGGTATGGTTGATCCTTTGATTGTTTGGACGCCTGCGATCGCCCCTTCTGGCCTGGCAGTGTATCGAGGTGATTCGGTTCCTCAATGGCAAGGCGATTTGTTCGCTGGCGGACTGGTCTCACAATCTATTCAGCACATTGAGGTAGACCCGTCAGGAGCCGTCCTCAGCCAAACGCCTATTGACATCGGGCAACGAGTGCGAGATGTGTCTCAAGGCCCAGACGGGTTGATTTATGTTCTAACAGACGAGCCTAATGGTCGCTTGGTACGCCTAGAACCTAGCTAAAAGCCTGATTCGTCGGCGAAATACTCTAAAGCTATTGTACTCGTCACGCTCATCTAGCTATCTAGCCACTGCTTCTTGCCAGTCGCCAATAGAAACAAGCTAAGTTGAGCAATGACGATACTCGGCCCTGTTGGTAAATTAAACAGAGCCGAGAAAAAGATGCCAGCAGCAGCGCTAGCCGCGCCTAGGACGGCAGAAAGAATGAGATAGCTAGAGAAGTTGCGACTAAACAGGCGGGCGGCGCAGGCAGGAATAACCACAAACGCACCGACGAGCAAAACACCAAGAGAGCTAATGGCAGTAGCGACTACCAGAGACAAAAGCATCATGAAGGCAATTCGATGAGCAAACACATGAATGCCGCGTGCGATCGCCAAATCCTCATTTAACGTCAGCAATACCTGAGTGCGGAGCGTCAGCCCGACGAACAAACTAGACAACAACAACAACAAACCACTGATCAGTAGATCGCCTGGCAGAACACCTAGAATGTCACCAAATAGAAGATTGTTGATTCCTGTCTGATAAGTCCCTTCTAAGCTGAGCACGATAATTGAAATGGCTAAGGATGAAGAATAAACAATGTTTAATAGGGCATCTGTCCAGATATCTGTTTTTTCGATGAGATAGGTGACACCGACAGCAAACAGCAGCGCAAAGGGAAGCACAACCAGCGAAGGATTGAGCCCAAAGACTACGCCAAGGCTAATACCCAGTAGCGCCGAGTGCCCTAGCGCATCGCTGAAAAAGGAAAGCTGTCGGACGACGGTAAAGCTGCCAAGGATGCCGCCAGTAAGTCCAGTAAGGACGCCGCCGATGAGGGCGCGCTGCATGAAGGGATAGGTAAAAAGGTTGAGGGCGGTGGAGAGATCCTGCATGAGAAAAGGGGAGAGGGAAAGCAGGCCGACTGTAAAGACAAAAGCGCTGAAGAGATAGCAGATTGTGCTATGGAATTGCGCGACAGATTAGCAGGCATGGCGATTGTGGCGATAGCGAACAAATTCGGGGCCGTAGGTAGCGGTGAGGTTTTCGGGCGCGAGGGCGGTTTCGGGGACGCCTTGGCACATCAGGCGGCGGTTGAGGCAGATGACGCGATCGCAATGCTTTCTAACCATGTCCAAATCATGAGACACCTGTAGGATAGTCCAGCCCTGTTCAGCCTTGAGTTCGTACAGCAGCTGATAAAAATCCGCCTCGCTTCGCACATCTAGACCCGCTGGGGCTTCATCCAGGATCAATAGCTGACGCGATCGCACCAAACAGTACGCCAATAGTATCCGCTTTGTCTCACCCCCCGACAGCTCACTAATGAACTTACGTCCTAGATGACTCGCCTCAACTCTGGCCAAAGCCTGCTGCACCGCGAGCTTTCTCGCCTTTGCCTTTGCCCAAGGGAGCTGTATGCCTAGCTTATCCCAGCCTAGCGCCACTAGTTCTGTGACCGTCAGCGGTAATCTTCTATCTACTAAAAAGTTCTGTGGTAAGTACGCTACCTGATGCCGCACCGCCGCAGGCAGCGCCTTTTTCGTACTCAGCGGCTGACCTAGCAGTTGCACTGTGCCCTGCTCTCTTGAGACGATGCCCAGAATCGACTGCACCAGCGTACTTTTACCCGCACCATTAGGGCCGATGATCGCTACATCTGTCCCGGCCTCTAGGCTAAAAGAAACCGCTTGCAGCGCCAGCTGCTGACCTCTGCGAACAGTGAGCTGATCAACAGAGAGAACTGGCGTCTTCGAGATGTTCACTCCGGGGGTTCTCCAAAGGCGCGAGCTAGATTATCAGAATTTTTTGACAAGGTAGAGATATAGTCTTCTGGCTGTGGGTTTTGGTTGCCAGTGCTTTCCATCGAGTCAAAGACGCTGACATAGACATCTAGATCAGAAGCAATCGCCCCAAAAGCATCCCCTTGCTGAGAAGGTTCAGTCAGCAGCACCTGCAAATTCGACGCCTTTACCGTGTCAACCACTCGCTGTACATCTGTTGGGGTCGGGCTACCCTCTGGAATATCGACCAGATATTCCACTTCTAGACCGTAGCTGTGAGCAAAATGTTCGGCAAAGTCGTGATACGTCACAAAAGCTTTGCCAGCGTAAGGGGCTAACTGCTCGCGAATTTTGGTATCGAGCGCTTCCAGATCGGCTATATAGTCCGCTGCATTGGCAGTGTAAATCGTTTCGCCCTCTGGATCGGCAGCGATCAGCCCATCGCGAATATTTTCGACCTGCTGAATCGCTTTCTGAGGATCGAGCCAGAGATGCGGATCGTGGATGCCGTGATCGTGATCGTGGCTGGCCTCACTGTGTTCGTGACTATCATGTTCGTGACTGTCGTGATCGTCGTGGTCATCATGGCTGTCATGGTCGTGACTGTCATGGTCGTGACTGGCCTCATCGCTGGCCTTATCGCTGGTCTTATCGCTGGCCTCTTCACTGGCGTGATCATGAGCACCCTCTTCAGTGGGCAGCACCGGAATGCCCTCACTAGAGTCGATTACAACGAGTTCAGCGTTGGCCGCATTGTCAATCAGCGAGTCTAAAAAGCTCTCTAGCTCCAGTCCGTTTTCGACTAGCACATCGGCATCGGCCAAACGCTGAACGTCATTAGGCTTTGCCTGATAGTCGTGCGGATCAACGTTTAGGGGCAGCAGCTGAGTGACTGTGGCGCGATCGCCTGCAACGGCCTCAGTAAAGTAGGTGATCGGCAAAAAGGTTGTAACCACCTGCAGCGAATCGTCCGAAGTTGTGGCATCTGTCGTATCTGTAGCAGTAGAAGAAGGCGCGGGCTCCGAAGTGCAGCCAGCAAGGGTTAGCGCGATCGCAGCCCCACCTGCAGACAAACCAGCTAAAAATGAACCCACTTGCTTATGCATAGAACGAACCGCCCTTACTAGGTTTCACCTAGCGCAACATCAAAACAACTCGGCATATGGAAAAAGGAAAAGCATCACCGACAGCAAAGTTTAATCAAACTAACACAGAATGAGAATCGTTATCGATCTCAAAATCAATATTGCTACCAAACTCATGAGTCATGCGCGATCGCCCTTCGATATACAATTTTTTTACACGTTTGTGCTAGCCATACCCAACCGACCCACCTTATGCCGTCTTCCCCTTTCGAAAGTCGCACTGCAGACTTTTCTATGCCCAACCTCGAAGCCTCGGCAGGTGGTGCATGAGTACCTCTATAGTGAGTCGGGGATTACGTCCAATTAGAACCCTTCTAAGGCTGCTCTTACGCCGACCTGTTGTGGGCACTAGCATTGTGCCCTTGCTGCCGGATGGCCGAATTGTGCTGATCCGTCGGCGCGATACTTACCGATGGGCGCTACCTGGTGGCATCGTGGACTGGGGAGAAGATTTGGCTACAGCCGCCGCTAGAGAGCTAACTGAAGAAACGGGCCTCACGCTAACGGCCATCGATCGTCTAGTTGGGGTATATTCTAGTGCCGAAAGGGATCCTCGATTTCATTCAATCTGCGTGGCGCTATCAGCCCAGGCCACAGGCAAAATGCAGACTTATGATCCAGACGAAGTAGTTGGCGTTCAGGCGTTCTTGGTAGAAGAATTGCCCCTAGAGCAGCTTGACCACGACCACACCCAGCAGCTCAAAGACTACCTAGCGGGCAAAATCGTTCTAGCCTAATCAGCTTCTAGCTCAGTTAGTTAAGTCAGTGCCAGTTCAGCCAGTTTAGTGAGTTCAATTCAGTGAGTTTAGTTCGAGCATACGCTTTCTGTTACGACGAGGTTTGATGCGATCTGGTTCAACATCAACTATCCCCGCTGCTAGCGATTGAACTCGCTCGGCCTCGGTCTGTGTGTTCACCTGATACAGCAGATCGTTGTCGATATCAACTGCGCTGAGCCAGCCGCTTTTAGGATGGTAGGCACCAGTGTCAACGTCTAGCCAGCCAGGGCCACGAACAATTTTACCAGGGGCTACTCCAGGCATGGTAAAGGTGATTGTATGACCAGTGATAATAGTTTTGTCTTGGAAAAAGGGGGTCGGACAGGCGTGGAAGCCATCTCGTATCCAGCAAAAGTCAATCGGCTTTTGCTGGGCTAGGCGCTTGCGAGGGTTGAGCCCAGCATGTACTAAAAAGATATCGCCTAAGTCAATGCTAAAAGGTAGGGTCTTGAACCATTGCACATGTTCAAGCAGTGCCTCTGTATTGGCATAGCTAGTCAAGGTGGGTTGACCACCGCTGCTTAGCCAACTTTGAAATGCGGCAAGGTTAGGATCTTCTTCTGGGAAGGCATTTAGCAGCAAATGCTCATGGTTACCCAATACGCAAAGATGATTGCCCTGACGAACAAATTCAACCACTTTGGAGCTAGATGGCCCTCTATCGATCAAATCACCAACGAAGTGCAAGGTATCTGAGGATGATGGAGAAACCATCGAAACTAGCCGCATCAGTCCGTCGTAATGACCGTGAACATCTCCAATAAATATGCGACGACTCATGCAGATACTTACGAAAAGGGGCAGCGGCTAGTTCTATTATGCCTAATTGCTGTAGTCATCAACCAACTAGGCTCAATCTTTCAGCCTAATGGTTTAGACAAGCGTTCAATTTCTCTCTCAGCTGCTCTCTCAATCGCTCTCTCTTAATTGCCCTCTCAATCGCTATAATCGCATGTCTCGATCACAAAGCCCGCGTCGCGAATCATGTCAAAGTCCTGCTGAGCAGACTGACCAGGCGTAGTCAGATAGTCACCGACAAAGATAGAATTGGCAGCGTAGAGCCCTAGCGGTTGGAGCGATCGCAAGTGAACCTCCCGCCCCCCGGCAATCCGAATCTCTTGGGCAGGCAGCAGCAATCTAAACAAACACAATATTCTCAAACACCGCTGGGGCGTTAGCTCAGTGCGATCGGCAAACGGCGTTCCTGGAATGGGAATCAAGAAATTCAGCGGCACGCTAGTAACCGTCAGCTCTCGCAAAGACATCGCCAAATCCACAATGTCATCATCGGATTCGCCCATGCCGAAGATGCCGCCAGAACAGGTGGTCAGCCCAGCCGATTTAACGGCTTGAACCGTAGAGAGGCGATCTTGAAAAGTATGCGTAGTACAAATATCGTCGTGGTGCGCTTCAGCCGTGTTGAGATTGTGATTGACTCTATCAACACCCGCCGCTTTGAGTCGCTGCGCCTGAGCTTCGTTCAATAGCCCCAATGTGGTGCAGACCCGCATGGGATACTGGGCTTTGACGGTACGCACAGCTTCTAAGATGCCCTCAAATACTTTAGGCGAAGGACTGCGGCCTGAGATTGCCATGCAGAAAGTCCCCGCTTTCATCTGATGAGCGCGGTCGGCAGCTGCGACTATCTTTTCAGTCGCCATCAGCGGATACTGCTCAATTTCTGCACTTGAGATTTTGGATTGAGAACAGTAGTGACAGTCTTCGGGGCAAAGGCCACTCTGCGCGTTGAGCAAAAAATGAAGACGGACGCGATCGCCCCAGTGGTGACGGCGCACTCGATACGCAGCCGCCAGCTGGCCTAGAATCTCAATATCCGGCGCTTGCAAGACCGCTAGCGCTTCAAGGCGAGTCAGCGGCTGGTTGGCTAAGGCTTTATCGGCTAGCTGCTGCCAGTCAGTCGTGCTTTGTGTTGCGCTTTGTTTAGTCGTCTGCCCAGTCGTCTGCCCAGTCGTCTGTCCAGTAGCCTGCTGCGTAGTGACCTGCTGCTGATCAGCTTGCTGATTAGCCAGAGAAGAAGGGGCCGCGTTCACCATGAATTTCTTGCTTTTGATTACTGGTGAAGATTTTACGGCATTAATGTCCGTTCATTTTTTTGTTATGCCTGGACGAGTCGGGGAATAAAGTCTTTTGAACCTGCGTTTAGTAGCAAGTTTGAGCGCGAGCCGGATGGACTAGCGCGCGATGTCAAAATA
>NZ_JADEXO010000066.1 GCF_015207105.1 cf. Phormidesmis sp. LEGE 11477 | reverse complement strand
AAACAGAACCAACTGAAATAGAGCCGCTGATTGATCTAGACTTTAATCTTCTTTCTGGCAATGCGCTGATCGGATTTATCACCGTTGACGAAGAGCGATTTGATCAAATTAACCGAGCTGGCAGTGAAAGTGCTTTCCAAGGGAATCTGTTGCAGCCTTTGGCAGCCGATAGCTATCAAACGGTTTTAAGAGAAAAGAACATTACCTTAGAGCACTATCAGTCTCGCACTAGGCTGTTGGCCAAAGCTCACCACGTGCCAAGCTATGCTAGAGCAGCGCTGCTAAAAGAAGAAATTCTAGCGCTAGACCAAAAGGCGCAAAAGAAGCTAGACACGCTGCTGCTAAACCACATGAGTCAGCAGCTTGGCATTCGCTATCGCGGCACCCAGCTAGCGGGTACCCCTCGCCACCGTCCGCTGACGCAGCAAGATATTGAAAGGCTGCGACCATTTCACTTTGGCTATCACTTCAATACCATTATCAAACGTGGCGGCTTTGATCTAGTCGCCTGCGATCCGCCTGCGGGGGTTTTTCGTCCGACTGTAGCTGACTTTGTTCAACAGTTTCCCACGCTGGCTCGAACCAACAACATTAGTGAAAAGACTTTCAAAACTTCTAAGCCAGCTTTGAGCAAGATAAATCCTGAAGTGGCGGCGGCTTGGATGGGCTATCGAGATTGGTATGCCTATGCGACTGATTATTTTTGGCGGAGTGAGCTGTATGAGTATCAGCGATCGGGTAGGGAAGGAAGGGGGCGATCGCAGCTCGCAAAAGAGCGATTGTTTGTAGAGCGGTGTCTGCACCTGCTGAGTGCTGGGGGGATAGGGATGGCGATAGTGCCCGTGGACAGCTTTCAAGACCCGAAGGCGGCTTTGCTCTACAGGCGATTGCAGGCGTCGGAGTGGTTTGGCGAGTTTGCGTATAGTGCCAGGAAGGTAGAGGGGGCGGCGGAGAAGCTAATACTTGTTTGGGCAAAAGACCGGAAAGAAAGAGAAAGCTGAACAGCGTCTTCCTCCGTCGGTAGGCGAGTCCAACAGATGGAGTTTGTTTGAGGTCTGGTGGCAGGTCGATCGTGATTTGCATAATGTAAACTCTTTAGTTGGTCTTGTTCTCCAGATTTTGCTCAGCTTCAGGGGAAGTGCTTCGATGAAATAAAAATCCCTTTATTTCATCGTTAAATACTCCACTAGCAGTCACGGATAATAGTGCTGCTGTAACGGTTACGGCGATTGAAATCCAAAACTTCCAGCCAAGTTCCTTTTCAGGACTAGAAGAATTTATTGTGTGGTCAATATTGCCGTCACCTGCAGTGACAATTCCGGACACCTCAGAGTCTTTAATATGGATACTCTTATCAATTTTCGGTTCATCTTCCATTTTCTTTGTTCTTTTATCTATGACACCGATCTGATCAGACAAGTCTGCATTTGAGGGAGCTTGACTAATTACAAACCGAAGAAATTCTTCTGGTGTTAGCGGTTGCCAAGTTTTGCGGCGCATATTTGCCTGAGCATCAATCAGAGTTTTACCAAGCCAAGCGATGTCTGGCAACTTTTGGATAAGGCGTTGAATTTCAACACATGCTTGTTGAGTTCCGCGTTCTTTCAATTGTGACAAAACACTATCTCTTAATCTTGCAATGCAGTCTCTAGCTGTTATAGAGTGAGCCGTCACCTCATTGCTGTGGTCAGGGTCTTCGTCGTAAGGATATTGATACACTAGCCAAATATATAAGTCAGCTAATTGCGTTTCAATCAAATTCAGTTGAATTCCGTAATGGTGACGGTAAGCTACTAATTCAAGAACTTCACACCCGAAAGATGAATCCTGCCGGATGAGTCTCCAAATAAATGACCAACTAGATGGGTTTGAATTTTCAACCAACACTCTGGCGGCAATTAAAGCTTTTTCACGCTCATTCTCAGTTGATGGTAGCGGAAAGCCAATCAAAGATTTGGCAAAATCCTCAGCTTCAGTTGATTCTTTATTTAGGAGTTTTTCGAGTAGTTGACCAACACATTTAGGGTTGAGTAACGGATCTTTAGTCTTTCCTAACAAAGTTAACTTGAGCTGTTCATCCCAACACTTATCAAGGTGATCAATCACAGACAGGTAGTCATGCTCCTGGTTCTCCTTATTAATCAGTGCTATCAGGGCCTTGATGAATTCTTCAGGAGCATTCAGATAAGCGTACCTAACTAATCCCAAGTAGTAATCCTTACGCTGATCACTACTTGGAGCGGCGACAATAACAGGTGTCCATCTTTTCCATATTTCAGATGACAGATTTTTTAAGAAATCTGGGCTTTTCTCTAGAAGCAGTAAAAAAGCTCTACAGCCTGCTAGTCCAGATCGATTGAGAGTAGGTGTCCTTACCCAGTCATAATCTACATCATCTTGTTGCTGAACATACTTCTTTGCGCCTTCAATGATTCTTCTGCGAGTAGTTTCGTCTGCCTCCTGCCATCCCGGAAGCTGAGTTAGATCTAATTCATTTTCATTGTCATCAACACGATTCTCAGGCTTCAAAGTCATTTCCATATTAAGCCGCCACCATGCAGACAAATCTCCAGACTCTAACTTTTCTAGACATTGAAGGACTCGTTCCATAGGCGGTGGATCTAGCAAGGGAGGATTTTCTCTATGCTTTCGTATCTCTTGTCCTCTGAGGTGGTCAGCTCTCAATTCGTCAGCTTGAGTTGAATTTAGTTCAATAGGCGAAAAGTAGGGTGAAAAGATTTCTTGCATAATACTGTTAGTCTGAGTAGCTGCAACAACTACGGATATTTGCCTTGCATCCTGACGATTGAAGCTCCACTGAATCAGTTGTGCCCAAGTTTTCTGAACCTTTCCACAATTGGAAGTTTTAAGTTGCCTCAGCATCCAAAAAATATCTTCTGGAAATAAGATATTTTCAGTTAAGGAACTTAATAAAAAGAACGGATCTTGCTCTGTTACTGAGATAGTTAAAACAGCTTTCTCGACTAGGGTATGCCGTTTTTTACTATCGTACAAAAGCGACGAGGAAAATTGTTGTTGTAGCCTACTGTCATAAGTAATAATTCTCTGATACTCTTTCCACTGGACTAGAGCTACTTGAGTAAACCGTTCTGCTACTCCGGGCAAATCGAAATTTTCCCATGCTTTGAAGAGAAGGGCATCCCCGAGTCCCTCAAATGAGTGTCCAAGACATCGTAGCCCTTGCTCTTTAAGCCAATCAAGAGCAACCACCAAATGTCTCGAATGAAGTTGCGGAACCAACTTATGGTTAATAAACCATTGATATTTACCAATATAGTTTCTCTTCTTAGGTGGAGTCAGATTTTGAAACAATTCCCCTACCGATAAATGATTTGGCCAAAGTGATTGAAGCGCATATCCTTTGAGCTGATCGTCTTCATCTTCTGGTAGTTGTTCAATTGCCAGAGGCTTTAGCTTCAATTGTGTAGTTACATCACCAAATGAACAAATTGCTTTGGCTGCGCTCACCCTCAAATAAATAGATTGTGATGAGTCGAGAGCGAGTTCTGCCAACCCATCCTGAAGCTCAGAGACTTGGCAGATTTCAGCAATATCGATCGCCAGCTCTCGTGCATCAAGTTGCTTGCTGGAATCACAGATATAAGGATGTAATTGTTCAACTAATCCAGGATGCTTGAGCTTTGCATAGTGACGGTAGTTATTTCTATTCCTATCAAATAGTTTTCCTTCTTCATACTGAGCTAGTAAATTTTCGACAATTGACGCTCTAATCTCTGTATCAGTTAGCACATCAGCTTGTAAAAGAATATCTGGATCAGTTTTGATAATCTCTTGGAGAACATCTAATCTCATGCTAGCCAGCCATGCAGCCGTTTCGTGAAGTTGAGGGATTAGCTTACGGCCTGGATCTGCAGATGAAAAAATCAATCGCCTTATCTGCTCTAAAGGTATTTCGTGCTGTGCCAAATACCAAGCAGCTAAAAATTCAGCATAAGTTTGGTGTGCCCATCCCATTCGATGTAATCCACGCGACGAGAACAAACCAGTATCTAAAACTTCTTTAATGACTTCCTTGTCAATCTCAAATCCCCTTCCATTTGCTTCTTCAGAACTGAAACATAACTTTTGAAGAAGGACATCTTCAGCGGGCACCTCTCCTTGATCGACACCAGTCCACACAGAAAATCGGTTGGCAAAGATTGTGACAGCGGCGATTCGAGCCGCCACGATTAGACGCCTATCACTATCGAAATTGCCTGTGTGGCCTGAAGCATGACGACCTTCATTCATCTCCTCACAGAGAAGCTTACAGCCCTCAAGATAAATCTCATGACTTTTCTGCTCTGGAGGAAATTGCCCGTTATGGCGACGGTATGTATTCAGCAAAAACTTTAGAGTAATTGGTTTAATCGCCAGCGGTACAAGATCCTTCTGATCCATTTCCTGAAGAAAATCATCAGAAGAAGAACCTTCGGTCTTCGCTGCTTCGATAACATCTATACGACGAAGCGGGGCTAGTTCGTAAATCGCAAAGCTAGCTTCTTTCCAGAGATCCTTTAGCGCCTTCTCTAAAATTGCTGGGAATACAGATGTTCGACATGCTAACCGTAGATGAAGGTGATTGATGCGATTCCGATATTTCGGCTGCTTCAGCTCATCGATTAAACCTGTCGTCAAAGTTGGGACGCTCAAAAGTCCCTCGTCAAGGCTATCTAGAAACAAATATAGGTGATAGCTACCCTTTAACCAATCAATAAAGGTTTCATGTCTGAATAGATCCCTTTTCAGATCGGCGCAAGATCGGAGATTCAGTACTAAGGGTCGGCTAGAAGCGCAAAATTTCTTTTCTGTAAAGGTTTTAAGGTTATCCAGCTCTTGGGACTTACCGATACCTGGTTCCCCTAATAAAACCAAGCATGAAACATCAGCAATCGCCTCTGAGCTCACCAAATCTGGATTATACGCCTTACCCCATTCTGCATCTGGATCGCATAGGAAACCGCCATCTGCTAGATTGATGCTGCCTGATCGAGGACACCAAAACCGTTTCCATTCGTATACCTGTTTTGACATTTCAGTAGTTATGAGGCTAGAATCCGCGCTCTAGTATAGCTTCTTTAAAAATTCGGTTACCCTGTTCTCATTGCTTATCTGCCCAGCAAATTTAATTTGCAGTTTGGGCTGATCGCTGGTGCCGATTAACTATTGCATCACCTCCGCCATCACCGCCTCAGACATATCAAAATTGGCAGTAACAGACTGCACATCGTCAGATTCTTCTAGCGCGTCCATCATCTTAATCAAAGACAGCGCAACGTCAGGCTCTTCTATCTGCACCGTATTAGACGGAATCCAGCGCATATCGACTTCATGCACTGTGTAGTCTTTCTCTTTTAGGGCGCTGCTAACTGCCTCCAAGTCAGCGACCTCGCAAAAAACTTCTACCCCTGGCTGGCCCGCTTCCACATCCTCCACCATCTCATAAGACTGAGCCGCCGCTTCCAAAGCATCTTCTAACAGCGCCTCTTCCTCAATCTCTCCTAACAGCGTCACCACCCCTTTCTGGTTAAACATCCAGCCCACGCAGCCAGTCTCACCCAAGTTCCCGCCATTTTTACCAAAGGCGCTTCGCAGATCGGCAGCAGCCCGGTTGCGGTTATCTGTCAGCGCCTCTATCAGCACCGCCACACCGCCCGGCCCATAGCCTTCATAGCGCACCGATTCAAAAGCATCCGCCCCGTCCGAGGTGCCACATCCCTTGGCGATCGCACGATCAATATTCTCCTTTGGAAAGCTAGCCGCCTTCGCCTTATCAATCGCCGTTCGCAGCTGAAAATTACCGTCAGGATCGCCGCCGCCTAGTCTCGCGGCCACGATGATCTCTCTAGAAAGCTTCGCAAAGACTTTCCCCTTCACCGCATCTACCCGCGCCTTTTGACGCTTGATATTCGCCCATTTACTATGTCCGGCCATGAACGCTGTCGTATATAGTTATCAACTCGATGATGATACCGAATTTATCTACAAAAGCAGACCAGACATAAATGCGGCAGAGGCGATCGCAGCCACTAGGCCCATGCAATAGCGACTAAACGTGATCAGCCTTAGAAGCCGTTTGGGCAAATTCATAGCCGCTCTCCCAGAGATGCTGCTTGAAGTTGCGAGAGGCTTTTAGCACCGCGCCAATTAGCCCTACTGACTGGTTTAGCACCACCCTTACTGGAATCTTATCGAGCAGATGGCTGACCCGGCCCTTGCTAGCAAAGGCATACATAAATTCGCCGCTCTTGATCAAATCTAGGTTTTTCGCCGTGACACCCCCGGCAATGTAGAGTCCACCTCTAGGTAGAAATTTAAGAGAGATATTGCCAGCCTCTGAACCATAGGCCCGGATGAAAATCTCCATTGTCTTTTGAGCAAGCAAATCTGTCTTCTCAGTTGCTGCTTTAGAAATAATCGAGGCTGGATCAGTTAGCCTGCTCCGCTGCCCAGCGCCTCTTTCCCAAGCATCCATCGCCTGGCCAATCTCATTAGATTCGTTGGCATATTGGCGATCGCGCAAAAACTGATAGATCGAAATGATCCCCATACCAGAGACCACCCGCTCTTCTGACACGCGCGAGATCTCATGCTTTTCCAAAAGATACTTACGCAGCTGAAACTCTAGCTCTGACTGCGGCGCAAAATCGACATGCCCCCCCTCAGATGGAAACACCACATACTCACCGTTAGAGGGCAGCAAAAAGCCTTGACCCAGGCCCGTACCCGCTCCTAGCACCGCCTTCGGCGCAGCCTCAGAAGGTTCTCCGGCCTGCAGCTCATAGATATCTTCGGGCTGCAAACCCAGTACGCCATAGCCAATCGCTTCAAAGTCATTGATCAGTTGAACGCTTTTGATATCGAGCGCGCCGCTGAGAAATTCGCTGCGTAAAAACCAAGATAGGTTAGTGAGCTGGCAGGTGTTGTCTACGATTGGGCCTGCGATCGCAAAACAAGCCGCGTCAGGTTTCACAATCGGCACCTTCTGCGCCGCCGCCGCCAGAAACTCTTTAACCATCGGCACAAACTCAGAATATTCCTGGCTAGGATAGCGCTCTTCGTAGAGAGTTTCGATAGCTAGTTCATGCGTTGCATGGTGCTGAATATCCTCATCATTCGCCTGCGCCAGTCGCAGAATAGTCTTAGTCCCGCCGATGTCTCCAGCTAGCAGTTGGGCCATGAGTTTAGATGTTTTGAAATAGACTTCAGAGTAAAAATATCTCAAAAAGCACACTATCTTATGCAATAGCTATTCACAAACTTCTAAAGACAGAAAACCCATGTCTTATTAGCCAGTCCGGTGCCACCGCCTTCAGTCTCGCCAGCAAGACGGCATTCTCCGGGATGGTCTAAGGGGGAAGTAATTCAGAAGTGATTCAATTGAAGCAGTAGCTACTGCTGAAGAAGAGAAATTAGTAACAGCTAGAGGACTTTAAAGCACTTCGACGCTAATAGCTGGGACATCAAAGTCGGGCAAAATACCGTGAACGAGCATATCGAATGCTTTGGTAGACACTTAGAAACGAGAATTTGATAAACTGTCTGATTTCAAGTCTTACCGCAGGCCCTCATCCTAAATCCTTCTCCCTGGGGAAGAAGGACTTCAAGCTCCCTCTCCCCCAGGGAGAGGGTTGGGGTGAGGGCGGCAGAAAATGTGCATCTTATTAAATTTTCGATCCTTAGAAACGCAGGCTATAATCTACAACACTAAAGTCTAGATTACCTAATCGTATGAGTCAGCAGTTAACTCTGGAAATTAGCGATGAAGTCTATGCGGATCTGCAGCGCCAGTCCAGTGCCGTAGGTGTCTCTACAGCGGAATGGATTTTGTCACTCCTTAGCAGGCAAAGTAGAATTAGCAATCAGAGTGAAGCTGTGGATAATACTTCGCTTTCACCAGAGCTGCAGGTACAAGCGCGAAGCAAATTTAGAAGTCATGCTGGCGCGGTTAGTTTGGGGTATGCCACCGACACAGATAATGATCAGATTGATGCTGACCTTGCCAAAGCCTACGCAGATGATTACTAAGGGTCAGTTTTAGCTGTGCTTCTAGATACATCAGGTTTATTATGCTATCTCCACCGGAATGAGCTACAGCACGATCAAGCAGTTCAGTTAATCCATGATGCTAGCGATGAGCTATTGACACAAAGCTATGTCCTAGCCGAACTGGTTGCTCTTTCGCTGGTTCGTCGTTTTCCTAGACCTCAGGTATTAGCATTTATCACGGATTTGGTTGAGAATCCAGATGTTGAGATGATATGGGTCAATCAACAACTAAACCAAAAAGCTATGGAACTTTTGGCGGCTCGGAAGGACAAAACGTATTCTTTGTGCGATGCGGTCAGCTTTGTTTTGATGCGCCAGTACGGAATGAGCAATGCGCTGACAACTGACCGTCATTTTGAGCAAGAGGGCTTCGTTAGGTTGTTACCACCACCTGTCTAGCACCGCTTTGCGGTGACAGAGATACACATCAACAGATTCAAAGGTTGCTGCCACTGTTAGCTTTCAAAGAATGCGCCTACTTCGCTAAACATCTGCCGGAGAAAGGGCTGGCGCGAGGTCTGCTGAGGTCTGAGATCTTGTCTGCGGCTCTACGCCTGCCATCTCTAGAATCTCTGGGATTAGGTCTTCTCTTCTAACGGCCATCATGTGAACGCCTTGGCAAAGCTGACGAGCGGCTTGTACCTGCTCAGCAGCAATTTTCATGCCTTCGCGCAGCGGATCTGAGGCGGTGTCTAGTCGGTCAATCAGGTGCTGAGGAATGTTGACGCCGGGGACACAGCGGTTAATAAAGGCGGCGTTCTTGGCGGACTTGAGGAGGAAGACGCCTGCTAGGATAGGGCGATCGCATCCCACTGCAATTTGATCCATAAACTTCTCTAGCTTGTCAAAGTCAGAGATTAGCTGACTTTGAAAGAACCGCGCGCCTGAGGTTAGCTTTCTCTCGAATCGGCTTTGCAGCCCCGACCAGCTAGCTGACTGCGGATCGACGGCTGCGCCTGGAAAGATATCTAGGGCACCATCGTTCATTGCTTTTTCGTTGTAGTCAATGCCCTGGTTGAGCTGTCGGATCAGACGCAAAAGGCGAATAGAGTCTAGCTCGTGAACAGGTTTGGCTTTGGGATGATCGCCAGCTTTGAGCGGGTCGCCGGTCAGGGCGAGAACGTTGCGAATACCCAGAGCGTGAGCGCCCATTAGATCTGCTTGGAGGGCGATGGCATTGCGATCGCGTCCAGTGATCTGACAGATAGGTTCAATTCCAGCTTGGTGCAGCAGTACAGAACAAGCCAAAGAAGACATTCGCAGCACCGCTCGGCTACCGTCGGTGACATTGACCGCATGTACCCAGTCTTTCAAACAGTTCGCCATCTCTATCATGTGCTGTGGATTACCGCCCTTTGGCGGCATCACTTCAGCCGTGACGATAAACTTTTTAGACTTAATGGCCGCACGAAATCGATTTGATACTGCATCCATAGGCTCGGCGGCTCAGCTTCTTGGTACTGACTTAAGGGTACTGACTTAACGACTGACTTAGTTTGGTGTGCTTAGTTGCTATTCTATCGAGCCTAGGTATCAAAGCCGATCATGTTCTGCGATTGAAATGGGTCATGTTCAGGCCAGTTCAGAGGCTGTTTCGTGCTTAGGCAGATAGCGTGAAGCCCATCGCTGTCTTGACTTTGTTTAAGGTGGGAGTAGCGATCGCCTGAGCCTGAGCCTTGCCATCAGCGAGGACTGAGAGTAAATACGTGCGATCGTCCATCAGCTCTGTGTACTTTGCTTGAATGGGTCGCAGCGCTTCTACGGTTGTTTCGGCCAGCAGCGGCTTGAACTGTCCCCAGCCCATATCTTTGCATTCCGCCGCGACGGCTGCTTTCGTCTGGCCTGAAAGCAGCTGATAGAGCCCTAGCAGATTGTTGCATTCTGGCCGCTCAGGATTGTCAAACTCTAGGCCCCGCTCCAGATCGGTTTTAGCGCGCTTAATTTTCTTGGTAATCGCCTGCGGCGTATCGGTTAGGTCGATGCGGCTTTGATCTGAAGGATCGGATTTAGACATCTTTTTGGTTCCATCAGTCAGGCTCATGACTCGCGCTCCAGTTTCACGAATCAACGGCTCTGGCACCTTGAGCACTGGCTTTTTCTTTTTGCCAAACTGATGGTTGAGTCTGCCAGCAATGTCACGAGTTAGCTCTAAATGCTGCTTTTGATCCTCGCCGACAGGTACCAAATCAGGTTCATACAGCAAGATGTCGGCTGCCTGTAGCACCGGATAATCCATCAAGCCGACGCTGACATTTTCTCCTTGCTTGAGAGCTTTCTCCTTGAATTGGATCATCCGCTCCAACCAGTTGATCGGAGTGATGCAGTTGAAAAGCCACGCCAGTTCGCTGTGCTCTGGTAGCTGGGATTGAACAAAGATGGTGGACTGATCGGGGTCGATTCCACAGGCAATATAGGTGGCGGCTAGCCTGAGCGTGTTTTCAGCGAGGGTTTTAGGATCTTGGGGAACGGTGATAGCGTGCAAGTCCGCCATGAATAAAAAGCAGTCGTATTCAGCCTGGAGTTCGACCCAGTTGCGAATGGCACCGAGATAGTTGCCCAGGTGCATAGTGCCAGTGGTTTGAATGCCTGAGAGGATGCGAGGCTGGGGCATAGGGGCGAAGGGGAGAGAGCTGTCTAATTTTAGGTGAGGGGGTGAGGGGGGGCAAGGCTTCGGCTACGCTCAGCCACCAATGCGCTCAGCCGCCAATATGCTCAGCCGCAGAAAGACCAAAGGGGGACTACTTAGAGATTGCCAACCGGGGACTATTGAATCTCTGCTTGGATGACGGAGTTGTCTTGGGGGCCAAGAGTGAGCTGAAGAGGCCGATCTCTTTCAAAGGCTCTGACTGACTGACGATAAACTTCGTAGTCGGTGGGGAGAGTCTTTGCTTCACCGGCCTGGTTGAAGCTGAGTGTGTAGTCGGTAGACTTGATAATTTCTGGAGAGCGGGCGGTTTCACCAGAGCGCAGGCGAGCTTCAATGTCGTCTACGGTGGGTTCGGGCGGCAGCGGGGGCCACCAGAGTCCTTTGCTGTCTGGGCCAGAACCGGCGGCGTCGGGGCGGATGCCGTTAGTCGTCGTCAGCGTGGTGGACTCAAATTGTTCTAGACGGCGATCGTTAGGTCTGTCTTGGCCAGGGCTGCGGGGGACGTATTCGACTTGCCAGGTGTAGGTGGTGGTGGCAGTGCCCTGAAAATCGGCGGTCGCTTCTGAGGCGTTGGTTTGCACTTGGTTACAGCCAAAGGTACCTACAGATAGAACAAGGGCGGCTACAAGCGGCGCAGCGGGCGTTACGTTCCAGGGTCTACGGATGAAGGGGCTATTCATTCTCTAGGGGTGCTCGTGAGGGTTTCTATCAGGTGTTGAGTATCAGATGTTAAGTGTAGATTGCTACAGTTTAGCGCCGACAGATAGCTTCACTTTCTCGCCTATGGCAGACTCTGAAGCGGCACGGAAAATAGGCAAGCCTTGGCGATTTTATCTGCGATTAATTTTGCGATTAGATCGTTTTGACCGACTAAGAGAATACAAAAGTAAAATAGTCATCAATGTTCTAGGGTTTCTTGGCAGTCATGAACAGCGTAGAAGAGCAAATGAGCAGAGGTGAACCTAACGGGCAGTGGCAGTTTTGGATCGATCGAGGCGGCACTTTTACAGATGTAGTTGCCAAGCGGCCTAACGGTGAAATTGTTGTTCGTAAACTACTCTCTGAGAATCCTGAGCAGTATGCAGACGCGCCGATTCAAGGGATTCGAGACTGCTTGGGCCTGAGCGCAGACGATCCAATTCCGGCTGAACAAATTGCTGGAATTAAGATGGGGACGACAGTGGCGACAAATGCGCTGCTAGAGCACCAGGGCGATCGCACCCTGCTTGTAATCACTCAAGGCTTTGGCGATGCGCTCAAAATCGGCTATCAAAATCGGCCCGATATATTCGCAAGAGAAATTGTGCTACCGCAAATGCTCTATGAGCAGGTCGTGGAAGTTGAAGAGAGAATAAGCGCCCAGGGTGAGGTGCTGACGCCACTGCAGGCAGACAACGCCGAACGCCAGATGCAGGCGGCTTACGATCAGGGAATTCGGAGCTGTGCGATCGCCCTGATGCACGGCTACCGCTACCCCCAGCACGAGCAAGCCTTGGGCAAACTAGCCCGGCAGATTGGCTTCACCCAAGTGTCGCTATCTCACCAGATCAGCCCGCTGATGAAGCTAGTGAGCCGGGGCGATACGACGGTCGTAGATGCCTACCTTTCGCCAATTTTGCGGCGCTATGTAGACCGGGTAACCAGTCAGATTTCGAGCGCTCAAGTAACTGGCTCTCAGGCGTCTGGTTCGCAAGAATCGGGAGACCATGCCCCGCCGCTGATGTTCATGCAGTCGAACGGGGGCCTCAGCGACGCCGAGTTCTTTCAGGGTAAAGACAGTATTCTCTCTGGGCCTGCCGGGGGCATTGTCGGAGCGGTAAAGACCAGTGAGCTAGCCGGATTCGAGAAGATTATTAGCTTTGATATGGGCGGCACCTCTACAGATGTGGCTCACTACGCGGGTGAATATGAGCGTACGTTTGAGTCGGAGGTGGCCGGGGTGCGGCTACGAACGCCGATGATGGCCATCAATACGGTGGCAGCAGGCGGCGGCTCAATTGTGCAGTATGACGGCAGCCGCTATCGAGTCGGCCCCGCCTCTGCCGGGGCGAATCCAGGCCCGGCTAGCTATGGCCGGGGCGGGCCGCTGACCGTGACTGACTGCAATGTGCAGGTGGGTAAACTACAGCCCGATTTCTTTCCGCAGGTGTTTGGCCCCAAAGCGGATGCGCCTTTGAACCAGCAGATTGTGGCTGAAAAGTTTGAGCAGCTTACGGCTGAGATTGGCGATGATCGTAGCGGCGCTGCGGTTGCCGATGGCTTTTTGAGTATTGCGGTTGAGAAGATGGCCAGCGCGATTAAGCAAATCTCGCTGCAAAAGGGCTATGACGTGTCTAAATACGCGCTCTGTTGCTTTGGCGGCGCGGGCGGACAGCATGCCTGTTTGATTGCAGCGGCGCTGGGCATGAAGCGAATTTTGATTCATCCCTATGCCGGGGTGCTTTCTGCCTACGGGATTGGGCTAGCCGAGCTGCGAGTGCTAAGAGAACGCTCGGTAGAAGCGCCGCTGACAGCTAGACTAGACCTGACGCCCCGGTTTGACGAGTTGATTGCTGATGCAAAGAGCGAACTCACGCGGCAGTCAGTTCAGCCGAGCGAAGTAGAAACCCGGCGGCGATCGCACTTAAAATACGACGGCACCGACTCGACGCTGCTAGTAGAGTTTGACAGCGCCGAGCGGATGCAGCAGCAGTTTGAAGCCAAGCATCAGCAGCGTTACGGCTTTGTAGCCAAAGGCAAAGCGTTGGTGGTTGAGGCCATTTCGATTGAGCTAGTGGCTCAAACCCAGCAGGCAGACGAGCCGAGACGATCGCGTCAGTCGGCAGCACCACCTCAGCCAGTGGCCCACGTAGAGGTTTACACGGCAAATAGCTGGCATCAGACGCCCGTTTATCAGCGGCAAGATTTGCAGCCAGGTGATACGGTCTCGGGTCCGGCGCTAATCGTAGAAGCCACGGGCACTAATGTGATTGAACCGGATTGGCAAGTTGAGGTGAGCGATCGCAGCTATCTCATCCTCACCTATCAGGCACCAGATCGAGTGTTAGAAGAGAGGTTGGAAAGTACTGAGCCGAGTAATGGCAACAGCACCGATACCGCCGATCCGGTCATGCTAGAAATCTTCAACAATCTGTTTCGCTCGATTGCTGAACAGATGGGCACCACGCTGCAAAATACCAGCTATTCGGTGAATATCAAAGAACGGCTCGATTTCTCCTGCGCCATTTTTGACCAGAACGGGCAGCTTGTCGCCAATGCCCCTCATATTCCAGTGCATTTGGGTTCGATGAGTGAAAGCGTGCGATCGCTAATAGACAGCCACGGCAGCGCTCTGCAGCCAGGAGATGTCTATATCTTGAACAATCCTTACCACGGCGGCACGCACTTACCCGACGTAACCGCGATTACGCCTGTGTTTAAACAGGCAGATAAGCAAGTAGAACAAACAGATGAAGAGAGAAACGTAATGTTCTATCTAGCTTCTCGTGGACACCATGCGGATATTGGTGGCATCACGCCAGGGTCAATGCCGTCTAATAGTACTTCGGTTAAGCAAGAAGGCGTTCTATTCGACAATTTTAAGCTGGTTGAGGTCGGTCATTTTCGAGAGGCCGAACTACAGCAGGCGTTGACAGCAGGCAAATATCCGGCCCGCAATCCGACTCAGAATATTGCTGATTTACAGGCGCAGATTGCGGCGAATGAGAAAGGCGTACAGGAACTGCGGCGGATGCTAGACCAGTACGGACTCGATACAGTGCAAGCCTATATGGGCCATGTGCAAGACAATGCTGAAGCGGCGGTGCGGCGAGCGATTGATCGGCTCAGCGATGGCAGCTTTAGCTATGAGATGGATAGCGGCGATCGCATCCAAGTCTCCATTCAAATTGGCAAGCGCGATCGCAGCGCTACTATTGACTTTTCAGGCACATCCCCTCAGCTAAACAACAACTTCAACGCCCCCGCTGCTATCTGCAAGGCAGCAGTTCTCTATGTCTTTAGAACACTTGTAGAAGACGATATTCCCTTAAATGCAGGCTGTCTCAAACCCCTAGAAATCATCATTCCCGAAGGCTGTTTGCTCAATCCTAACTATCCAGCCGCCGTGGTTGCAGGCAACGTGGAAACTTCTCAGGCGATTGTCGATACGCTCTACGGCGCTTTGGGCGTATTGGCCGCGTCACAGGGCACCATGAACAACTTCACCTTTGGCAATCAGCGCTACCAGTACTACGAGACTATTTGCGGTGGGTCTGGCGCTGGACCTAATTTCGATGGCACAGACGCGGTACAAACCCACATGACCAACTCTCACCTCACAGACCCGGAAGTACTGGAGTGGCGTTTTCCTGTTCTTTTAGAAAGCTTCTCGATTCGAGCAAACAGCGGCGGCGGTGGCCGTTACCGAGGCGGGCACGGTGCCATTCGGCGAGTGCAATTCAAAGAACCTATGACCGCAGCAATTCTCTCTAGCCATCGGCAGATTCCGCCCTTTGGCCAGGCAGGCGGCGAAGCAGGCACTGTCGGCCACAACTGGATTCAGCGCCACGACGGCAGCCGCGAAGAGCTAGCGAGTACTGCTACCGTTGAGATGGAGCCTGGCGATACTTTCGTCATCGAAACGCCAGGTGGCGGCGGGTTCGGACAGCAGGTTTAGAGGTTAGAGTCCAGCACGTTTGATTGAACAGCTAGAGAACGCTAGAGGGCTGCATAGAAGCACTAAAGTATTCAAGAACTTCTCTAACCAGACCGCTTTTGCCGTGGCAGCTAACGCGGATAGAGCCGCCTGCTAGCATGTGAGCGTCTTTGAGCTGCTTGACGCATTTCGCGACCGAGTGATCGACGTAGCTAGTAATGGTAACCACAAGATCGCAGTTGCTAATTTTGTCTTTGATCTGATTGCGGCTGTTGCTAGCGATGCTATGTGGAGGAACGTGAATGCAGCGCTTGAGCCCGTATTGTTTGAGCGCTTCTGTGACTTCTCGGTAGGTGGTTTCGTGGCCGCCGACTAAGGCAATCGACAAGTCAGAGAGATCGATAGCTGAGTTATAAGCTAGTGTGCTCTCGGCTGAATTGTCTTCTAGATTGAGAAAGGGTTTCTCTCCGTTGGCTACTGGCGACGGATCGGTTCTATCGTGATAGGTATCGTCTTGTTGATAAGCGGCTATATCTAGCTTTTGTTCTAGAAAGGCGACTCTACCGAGCAAAGAGCCCTTTTCTTCTTGCAAGTCTGACTTTTCCGTCTCGCTTTTTCTCAGTCTCAGCTGCAAGTCTTCGTTAGCGCTGAATAAAGATTTAACCTCGCTATCGGCAATGCTGAGAAGTTCGTCTGTATCAGTTGAATTGCGACTGAGGCGCTGAGTGAGATCAATCTGCTTTTGCTGAAGGCGGCTGTACTTTTGTTCTAGAGCGCTATGCTCCGACTGTAGCTGGTTGTAGGCAAGCTGCAGTCGCAGGAGATGTTCAGACAGATGATGTTTGGCCTGACGATCTTTTCCAGTGGCTCCTTTAAGGAATAACTGGACAGCGTGAAGCACCGGCTTGAGCATGATGGCCCTCGGCAAAAGATAGTTATATTCCACAATAGCGGGTTCACAGAAAACGGAGGCTTCTGCGTGTTAATCTCTCAGGATTTTCTCATGATTACTTTAGAAAAGTTCATTCATAGCTATAGCAATCCGCACTTAGCTCAGGTCATAGATAGAAGCTGTAGTCTATGTTGCATATAGCGATAAGTACATAGCAGCGGTAGGAACCCGCGTCGTCGTGCTTGTAACGTGATGCACTTTGTTCAATGGTGTTTTATTTAATAGTGTTTTGTTTAATAGCGTTTTGCTTAATGGTGTTTCGTTCTTTTTGATACTGTTCTTGCCTCTCTACAATTGCTGACCAAAGTGCTGATCAACTGGCAATATCGGTTTCTGCTATGAAGCTGCGAATGATGTCCTGGAAGGTGCGATCGCGCTCAAATCCCAATGCGATCGCCCGCTCTACATCAAACTGACTGGGCCAGCTCGCCACGATATTGGAGATAGCCGGGTCTGGCTGATAGCGAATATGGCTGGTGACAGCTTTACCGGCTACCGCTTCTAGAGCGTCGATCATAGACTCTACCGTTACCGTAATTCCTGGCAGATTGAGCGTTCGACTGTAGGTGAACTGGTCAGCGCTTAGGGTCAGGGCATGTATGAGATTATTGACAACGGCTGTCGGACTAGATAGCCAAAGAGAAAGCTTAGGATCGACTGGGCAAATGGCCGTTTCTGCTTGTAGGGGTTCGCGAATGATGCCGCTGGCAAACGAGGAAGCCGCCGCATTGGGTTTGCCCGGTCGGACGCAGACAGTCGGCAAGCGCAGCACCCGCCCGTCGATGAAGCCCTTGCGAGTATAGTCATTGACCCACAGCTCACAGATAGCTTTCTCGGTGCCGTAAGAGGACTGGGGCTGCACAGCAGTATCGTCTGTAATTACCGCTGGCAGATCGCCGCCAAAGACCGCTAGCGAGCTGGCGAAGATGAACTTTGCGCCGGGGGCTTGGTGACGGACGGCTTCTAGCAGATGGCGAGTACCGTCGCAGTTGACCGCCATGCCCAGATCGAAGTTAGCTTCGGCCTGGCCGCTGACGACAGCAGCTAGGTGGTAAACCGCTGTGATATCTGCGCTCACCAGGTCTTTGCTAGCCGTAGGACGAGTCAGGTCAGCCGCCAGACTTGTCACTCTTGAGTCGCTATCAGAGCCACTATCGGGAATAGGCGGCGGCGTCAGATCGGCAAGCGTCAGATGCTGCAGATCGGGATTTGAGAGCAGACGACGCGCCAGACGCTGACCTAGAAAACCGGCTGCACCCGTGATGAGAATACGCATAGGAAGAGAAAAAGACTTTCTCTAAATACTACGGCAGATATTACGGCGATATCACAGCTAAATATTTCGGCGAACGGCCTGGTAGTGATCGGCGCGGATTTTGGCCATAGTCATACCGAGCTGATCGTCAATTTGACCCAGCGTCGCTAGCAGGTGAGTGCAAAGAGCAAGCGCCGCCTCAAATTCGGGCTGAACCACTTCTTGAGCGCCGAGCTGGCTGAGCTGGTCGAGTTCTTTGGTGGTATGGGCGCGAGCAATGATGTCTAGCTTGGGTGCGATCGCCCGTGCCCGTTTCAGCAGCAGCCGAGTACTCATCGGATCGGGTAAAGCGATGACTAAGGCTTTGGCTGTGGTCAGATTAGCTCTAGCCAAAATCAGCTCAGCATCAGCGTCCCCCATCACAAAAGGAATGCGCTGACGACGCAGTGATTGGACAGCGGCTTCGCTATTTTCTAACACCAGCACCGGATGATTTTGCCGATGCAGCAGTTCGACCACGACGCCACCGACCCGGCCATAGCCCGCGACGACCACATGATTTGCGATCGCGCCTTCTTCTAAACTTTGCTGCGACGATTCCAGCTTTCTTAAAAAGCTCATCAGCTGAGGCTGTTGGTGTACCCAGTGGATCAACGGCTCAGCCAGCTGAAGAGACGTAGGCGTTAGCACGAGGGTAATGGCGGTGGTGCCTAGCAGCAGCAGGTAAGTTTCTTGAGTAATTAGCTCATTTTCTAGCCCAACCACTGCCAGCACAAAAGAGAATTCACCAATCTGATTGATGCCACAGCTAGTAAGCACTGCCGTCTTGAGCGAATAGCCAAATAATAAGACAATAGGCAAGATCACCAGCGCTTTTCCGACCATGACCAGACTTACCAGGCTGAGAATTTTGCCGAGGTTTTGAATCAATACCTCAGGGTCGATCAGCATGCCAATCGAGACAAAAAACAGGCTAGCGAACGTATCGCGCAGCGGCAGCACCTTGCCTAATGCCTGGTCAGCATAATCGACTTCAGCAATCATCAGCCCAGCGACAAACGCGCCAATTTCGATCGAAAGACCCAGCCGCGCAGTGACAATCGCCACGCTTAAACACAGGGCAATTAGCGTCAGCAAAAAGAGCTCGTTGCTTTCTGTGAGTGCTATCTGTCGGATGACGACTGGAATCGCGAAGCGACCGACCAAGACCGCCGCGACTAGAAAACTGGTGACTTTTAATAGAACAAAGCCAACGACCTGCCATAGCGGGCCGGGCTGGTTGATAGCTGGAACCACGGCTAGCATCAGGCCCAGCGCTAAATCTTGCGCGATCAAAATGGCCAGCATGATCTGACCGTGGCGAGTATTGGTTTCGCCGCGTTCGGTCAGGGTTTTGAGCGCTACTGCTGTCGAAGAGAGTGAGAGCAGTGCGCCCCAAAATATGCCCTGTGCTAGGGCGTCTACCCACCCAAAAGAGAGCAGAATGGTGGTGACCAGCCCGGTGGTGATACCAATTTGGAGAAGACTGCCTTGCAGGGCGATATTGCGAACTCTATTGAGTTCTTCTAGCGAAAATTGAACGCCGAGAGCAAATAGTAAAAAGGCAACGCCGATCTCAGCCAGCTCTTGAATATTGGCCGTGTCACGAATTAAATTGAGACCCAGAGGGCCAATGACTAAGCCGCTGCCCAGATAGCCCAATAGGACTGGCTGACCCAAACGACTAACAATGTAGCCACCCGTTGCCGCCGCCCCCAAAACGAGCATAAGATCAGTCGTGAAAACAAGCTCTGAAGCCATTTTGCACTTGAGCAAAGCGCTCAAAGCTATATCTTATGTCAGCTTGTCTTAGGCCAGTATATTAGGCCAGTGTATTAAGCCAGTGCGCTAGGCCATGATTCTTTCTCTTTTCGCGGTCTTTTGCTTGGCCTTTTGCTTGACCGGGGCGGTTGTTGAAACTGTGGTTGTTGGAATTTTGGTGAAGCGCTTTAGCTGCTGCTTGTACTGAGCGATTAGATCGGCCTTTAGTAAATTGCGACGAGAGCCGATAGGACGGGTACGAACGCCGCAGGTTTTGGCAATACTGGCCTTACGCAGCTCGCTGACTTTCCACTTTTTCCAGTCAACCGGTTCGCAAACGATTGGTGCGAACTCTGTTGGAATGGACTCTGTTGGATAGGTCAATAGGGGCGTCGATTGCTCAAGACTTGCCTTTGCTCTGGCATCTCTCTTGGTGGCCGCTTTCTGGGCGACAGCTTTCTGAGTGATAACTTTTTGGATAGCAACTTTTTCGGCATTTGCTTTCACATCTTTGTCTGCTTCAGCCGTGGTGCCTTTTACCGCAACTTCTAAATCGGCTGTAACGGTATGTTTAGCGATCGCAGACTCAGCAACGGTATTTTCAGTATTCTCTTCAACTAAAGTGTTCTTGGCATCAGCCGTTATAGTGGCTGACGAAGTGGTAGGGCGTTCATGCGTAGCTACATAGAGCCCAAAGGCACCGATAACCCAGGCTTCAGAGCCGTAGAGTAGACCAGTGAGAACAACATTTAAAGCATGGTCAATGAATTCAATAGTCATGAGGGATGCCTTAGATTTTATGAACAGCTATTAACGGTACTATTTTAGTAGTACATATTAACTATAGTTCATCTGAACCTATTAGAAGCAATCTATGCTATCTGACCGACTTGCTTATATCCATGAACGGAGCCACCAGCGATTCTGAAGTGCTTGCGGTGTGAGGGGTAAACCGAGGCTAAGCGGTAGCCAGTAAAGAAATGCGATCGCGATTCCTATCAGCATAATTCCAGCCGCCACCCGATAAAGTGAGCTTTGCCCGCACAGCCATTCGCTCATTGCTAGCGCTAGTGCCATAAATCCAAACACCGCTGCTGGCATAAAGAGATAGTTATAGGTGCATCGCTCTACTAGTATCCAAGGTAGCCAGTTAGTCAGGTACCCAATGAGCAGATAGGATTTTAGAGGGGCGATCGCATCACTATCAGGCCGCAGAATCCTACGCCACTCTACTAATAAAACCAACACTGTTGCTGCGGATAGACCCCACAGCGCCGGATTTCCTAGATTGTTAACCGCTTGAACAAGCGTCCCTGGCTGCGCCGATTTGTTCTCCACATACCAGTACGAAATCGGCTTGATCAACAGCGGCCACGTATACCACTTGGCGCAAGCCGGATGCGTTGCGTCTAGTTCACCATGAAATGTCAATAACTTCTGGTGAACAGTGACTAGAGAGTCCTGAGCTAGATGCAAATGAGGCCACCAGATGAGGCCGTATGTCAACAGCGCCATCAGTCCAAGGCCAGCAAACCTAGTCAACAGAACGGCGAACTGTTTTCTTCGATCAACTCTCTCTCTCCAAACTTCCCAGACTAAAAGACTCAAAAAGTATCCTAGCCCATTCCATTTCACCGCCACCGATGCCCCTAATGCAAGACCTGACGAGAGCCGAAAGAGCGCTTTGCTCTGACCTTTTACATGGGCTGACTGTAGCCACAAATAATGGCTAAGCAGACCAAAAAACACCATATAAATGTTGATAAGCGCATAGCGAGATTCAGTAATAAACAATCCATCAATTGCAACAAATAATCCAGCTAGCAAACTAAAAATCCACTTTTTAAGAAGTAACCTGCGGCTGTCTAGGCTTTGGCTGACGCCGATCACCACTATTGGTATCAGTGAGCCGACTAGCGCGTTCATCCATCGATAGCTAAACGAGGAGAGGCCAACGTCTGCTGTTTTTACAGCAGAAAAGTTGAAAGGGATATATTCTCCTAAACCATGCTCTCCTAGCCAAATGCCGACTGCGATTAGATATTTTCCTAACGGAGGATGAGCGTCGAAAATCGCTGTCTGTGACAGGTACGCCTGAGCAAACTTGACGTAATAAACTTCATCAAAAACTAAGTCATTGAACTGGCCTAAATGCCAGAATCGTAGACCCAAGCTAAGCATGACAACAGCTATCAGTCCGATTGTGGCTGCGAAAGGCATTGTTAGCTTGGGTTTATGTCAGGAAAATATTGGTCAGCTAGCGTACGGATGTAGCCGACGCTAGCTATTGAGATGGCGGACTGGCTGAGTTTTCACCTAATATAGAGTCTAATTATCTAGTGTCTATAGATAGCTCATCAGTAGCTGGAGCATAGCTGCGATCGCAGACAAAGCCGCCGTTTCTGAAGACGTATGATACTCCGTGGTTGGAATCTGCAAAGTCGTGCCGCTGATCGCGCCTTCTGTAGCCGCGACCACGCGCCCTAGCTCGGTGCGTCCTAAAGGAAAAGGGCGATCGCGATCTTTGTTCTTCGCCATGATGTATTCATCTTTAAAGCCGTAGCTTAGCCCTAACGATTCGCAGCGGCTGACCAGCTCTTGAGTCATCGCCTCAGAAAAAGGGCCGCTGGCATCTCGGTGACGCAGCGTAATCTGCTGCATATCAGCTTCTGCGCGAGTGGCGTAGGGGCTAGTGTCTAACACGACTAGCCGCTGCGTGGTCAGTCTTTCTCTTTGAAACCACGAGAGCGTATAGCGCCAGCTTCTACCAGATTCTTCCTGCGCGGTGAATAGCCCCGTTCCTTGAAAGCCTCGCCGAAAGAGATAGATAATCATAGCCGCACTGACCACATTATCTAGCTGCGCGGAAATTAAACCCTCGCAAATCTGCAAGCGATCGAGAAACGACACCGGAATACCCGGCTGCAGAAATTCCAATCCGTCTACTTCAAAAATTAGGTTGCCACGTTCTGGGCAGATATAGGAACGGGTAATTTCGCCTTGCCCCAAGTATGTACCTGTGTAGGGAAAATGCGCCTGTACCCGCTGCCCGGCAAAGCGATCTTCAATCTTGTTGAGCATATAGTCCGAGGCCGAATCTCCCATTTCTTCGCCTCGGTTGCCAGCAATAAAGGCGGCGTACTGAAACTCATTTGGCCCAGTACACAGCAGCCCATGGCGATCGATATGCGCGGATAGAAACAGATCGTGCGGCTTTGTGCCTTGAGCAACCAGCACCCCGTGATACTGCTGCACCTGTAAGCCAATTTCTTCTAACTCCCGGCGGAGCAATCTAAAAAATGAGTCTTCATTGCCAACAACAGAAGGTTCTCTAATCAAAAACTTGAGAATGTCTAAAAACTCATCTAGCTCTGGATAAAAATCTTGATCGGTAACCACAGACCCAAACATCTGCTCTTGAATAGCGAGATCGACAGAACCCATAGCGGCCTCTACCAGGTAAGGAGGATTGTCTAATCAACCGCCTATTATAGCTAGCGTCGGATGCATTCGCACGCTAGCTGACCACTTTTCTCTTCGATGACAAGGGTTTTACCGTTAGAGCGCGCGTAGAGCAAAGTGGCAAACACTACAAGCGGTATAGCTTGAGTTATAGACTGTACTACTGCCACTATCTATGCCGCTACTTAGGCCGCTGCGAGGAATGTGCTCTAGTACACAACGAAGCGCCGTAAATCCATCATGCTAGAGAAGTCGCGCCAGAGTTAGAGACAGCTATGCGCCTTCTATTAGTTGAAGATGATATCCAGCTAGCAGAATCGCTTTCAGAGGCTTTGACGGCTGAGCGGTATGTTGTCGATGTGGTCAAAGATGGCGAGGCGGGCTGGAGCCAAATGCAGGCTTTGGACTACGACCTGACGCTGATGGATGTGACCTTGCCCTATCTAGATGGCATTCGCCTGTGCCAGCGGCTACGCAGTCGGGGCCATCAGCTACCAGTACTAATGTTGACAGCACGTGATACCAGTCAAGACAAGGTACGTGGATTGGATGCGGGAGCAGATGCCTATATGGTGAAGCCTTTTGATCTAGCGGAGCTGTTGGCGCAGATCAGGGCTCTGTTGCGCCGAGGGAATGTACCGACTGCGATCGCCCTGGCCTACGAACAGCTTCAGCTCAGCCTTGAAACTTATGAAGCGAGCTACGCTCAGCAAGCCTTGCGACTGACGCCTAAAGAATTTTCTATTCTTGAACTGCTGATGCGAAACGGTCGCCGGGTGCTAAGTCGTAGCTTCATTCTAGAATCGCTTTGGTCTATGCAAAGTCCGCCCGATGAAGAGACGGTCAAAGCGCATATCAAAAGCCTGCGGCACAAGCTAAAAGCTGCCGGTGCGCCAAAATCTTTTATTGAAACAGTTCATGGCGTTGGCTATCGACTTCAGCGAGTCTGATGAATTACGTTTAAGCGACCAAATCTACAATAGCGGCAACTAACGTGTCGATATCAATCGGTTTAGAGAGATGACGTCGGTACCCTGCTCGAAAGATGTCGTTAGAGTCGCTGACAGCAGCGTAGCCCGTTACGGCGATCGCCGGTAGCTGATCATAGTTGCCAGAAGTTCGGATTTTCCGAATTAGGTCAAATCCATCTTCACCCGGCATACTAATATCGCTAATTAAGAGGTCAATAATGTCCTCGGCTACGAGCTGCTCCATTGCTGCTGCGACAGAGGTTGCGGTAATCACAGTAGCACCCTGCCCTTCTAGCATCATCTTCAAAATTTCAAGATTGTCAAGGTTATCTTCTACAACCAGCAGACGCAAGCTCATCAGCAGATTCTCCCCAGTGGGCAAGGGGGAGGGCAGTGTTAGCGGGGCAACAGCAGGTACCAAAGGCAGCGTTATGGTGAGGGTTGTGCCTTGCCCTAGTCCGGGGCTACTGATGGCAACTGTACCGTCGTGCGCTTCGACAAAGGTTTTAACGATGGCAAGCCCTAGTCCCAATCCGCCGTATTGTCGGGTGTTGGCACTAGTTGCCTGTCTGAATCGGTCAAAGACGCGGGGCAAAAAGTCAGGATCAATTCCCTGACCAGTATCAACAATCTTGATAGTCGCCTGGCTCTGGCTGTAGGTAAGCTGAGTGTTGATCAGTCCACCAGCGGGCGTAAACTTGATGGCATTAGAGAGCGCATTGCTTACGACCTGCTGGAGGCGATCGGGATCAAAGTAAAAATGGCCGGGGGCATCATCTAGGTTGGCGGCAAGCTGGATATCTACCTGTTCCGCTGTTGGCAGCAGTCCTTCTATTACATTGCTGACCAGCTCTGTTAGGTTTACCGATACTTGCCGTAGTTCTAGCTGGCCTTGAATGATCCGAGAGACTTCTAGTAAGTCTTCGATGATTCTCGTTTGGGTTTGGGTGCTGCGATCAATGCTGGCGATCGCCCGGTTGAGCAGGGTTGGGTTTAGCGCAGGAGACTGCATTAGAATGTTGGTCCAGCCCGAGATTACACTGAGCGGCGTTCGCAATTCGTGAGAGAGCACAGAGAGAAATTCGTCTTTGCTAATATTGGCGGCTTCAGCCTCTTGGCGGGCGGCCTGGGCCTGGGCTAGCTGAATGCGTTCGGTCTCGGCCTGCCTGCGCTCTGTGATATCTTCAATCGCTAGCAAAATCATCGGGCCATTGATACTTTGTTCTATTTCGCGGGCATTTAGCAGTAGAGTTTTGTGCCCAAGCTGCTCAAAATCACGCTCAATCTCAAGATCTTGAATCTGCACGCTATTGACCGAAATCGAAGGGGACAAAATTGAGGTGAGCGCCGTTTGCAGCTCAGGAATATTCCACTGACGGTTACTGAGCTCAAAAAGCGATCGCCCTTCCGTCTCCTCTACCGTTAGCTGAAAAGTCTCATAAAAAGCTTGATTGGCTGTGATTACTTGCAGGGTTTGGCTCAAGACCACTAGAGGTTCACGCACCGTTTCTACAATCCGCTCCGCATATCGCCGGGCAGCTTCAAGCTGCTCTAGGGTCTGCTTAATATCATTAATATCAATCAGTGTAACCACCGCGCCATCAATCACATTCTCAGCCGTGCGATAAGGGCGAATACGCAGCTGATACCAGCGCCCCGCCCCGTCCTGAACTTCTCTTTCTTGGGCATCTAGGGTTCTGATCACTTCTAGAATCAACGTCTCAAAATCGGGCAGATCGACATCTATACGGATATTGCTAATCGGCCTGCCAACATCCGCCGGAATCAGGTTAAACAGCACCTGAGCGCTAGGGGTGAATCGGCGAATGCGTAGCTCATTCGAGAGCATGACTACCGGCACTTTGACATTGTTGAGCAGGTTCAACAAGTCGTCATTGGTTGATCTAGCATCGGCATTTCTGCTTTGCAGCTCTTCATTAGTGGTTTTGAGCTCTTCGTTAGCTGCCTGAATTTCTTCTTTTGCAGTTTGTAGCTCTTCATTGGTGCTCTGTAGCTCTTCATTGCTAGAGAGAATCTCTTCATTCGCAGTTGTAAGGCGTTGATGGGTCGATTCGTGCTCCTCGATAGTGGCCTGCAAATAAGCCTGGGTGTCCAGCAGTTCTTGCTTAGTGGCAGCTAGCTCTTGCTGAAGGAGACTCAGTTGGGGATCAGCAGACGGGGTAGACCCATCAGGGTCCTTATCGGGCTCGTCTTCTGAAGTTTCTAGTTGGCTGTCATCTCGCTGAGCAGCAATAAGAGGGCCTTCTTCAAAAAGCACCAAATAATTTCGCGCTCTAGAGAGAGGATTTTTAATCGGAGTTATCTCCGCTTGAATGTAGTTTGGGCTACCCTCTATCTGTAGCCCCTCTTTGCGAACCGTCGTATCTTGCCTCCTAGCCTGTTCTAGCGCGCCTCGAAGTTCTATTAGTAGGCTGGGCTGCACCATTTTGAACAAATTAAAACTGGGTTCACCAGGGGCAGGCCGCAAGTAGGGGCTAGTATTGCCCCGAAAGTGCAAGATATCGAACTGCTCGTTGATCACAACGCCCACCGGAGCATAGCGGTTGAGCACAATTTGATCGGCCTGTCGCTGTACGTTTGAATAGTTGGGATTGTCTCTTTGCGGGCTGTCTTCAGGTCGCTGAAGCGTCAGCCCAGCTTGTCCAACGCTGACAAAGTCAAAATTCATTTGGTTGGCTACAGTTTTGCGATTGTAAACTTTGTGCTTATTGTCAGTTATTTCAAACAGCTCAGAGGTTTCGCCAATACTTTCAGAACTGCCTAGCCACAAAAAGCCATTGGGATTGAGACTATAGTGAAAAATAGCCCGCACCCGCTTTTGCAAGACAGGCGCAAAATAAATCAAAACGTTGCGGCAGCTAATTAGATCGATGTTGGAAAAAGGCGGATCGCTGCCTAAATTTTGCCGAGCAAAAACGCAGAGCTCACGCACCGCTTTGCTGATTTGATAGCGCCCTTCGCTGCGGGTAAAAAATCGCCGCCGCCGCTCAGCCGAAACCCCCACCAGGCGATTCTCTGTATAAATGCCCTGACGGGCGACATCAATCGCCTCTTCGCTGACATCAGTGCCAAAAAACTGGATAGAGGGATTGATATTTTGCTCAGACAAAAACTCCAGCAGGCCAATAGCCAGAGAGTAGCATTCTTCGCCAGTGGCGCAGCCCGCCACCCACACGCGAATAGAAGCATCTAGCCCTTTTTGTTCTATCAGAGAAGGGAAGATTGATTCTTTTAGGTAAGTAAAGGCTTCGGCATCGCGAAAAAAGCTCGTGACCGTAATCAGAACATCGCGACCAAGCGCACCGATTTCATCAGGCGTTTTTTGCAGATAATCGACGTAC
Source organism: cf. Phormidesmis sp. LEGE 11477 (assembly GCF_015207105.1). Taxonomy (GTDB): domain Bacteria; phylum Cyanobacteriota; class Cyanobacteriia; order Phormidesmidales; family Phormidesmidaceae; genus Phormidesmis. The sequence continues at coordinate 7,150 of NZ_JADEXO010000066.1, read as the reverse complement.
TCTAAGAGAGTATCTAGTCGATAGAGCGCCATTCTTCGCCTCAGCCGCCGCTCAAAGGTGGCCCGTTTGTATTGGTTAAAGTCGACGCCGGTTGCCGCCTTTAGCAGTTTGTAAATGGCCAGAAGATGATCTTCGTCGCTAGACTCGTTACTAGAGCCGTCATTGGATTCGTCGCTGGCCCGGTCGCTGGCCTGGTTGCTGGGCTGATTACTGGAGCCATCTGCAGCGGGAGCGGTGGGCTCGCTGCTCGGCGCGGTGGAAGCACTTTCAAGGTTAAGTAAGTAAGGATGCTGAGCAATTTCTGCTAGCTTTTGAGCGATCGCATCTGGTGGCAAAATAAAATCTACTTCGCCGGTTTCAACTGCCGTATTCGGCATATCGCTAAACTGCGCCGTGCTTTCTGTCTGGGCAAACGTGATACCGCCCGCCCGCTTGATCAGCCTCAGTCCTTCTGCACCATCGCCATCTAGCCCAGAGAGAACCACACCTACTGCCTGGTTAGTGCAGTCTGCTGCCAGCGATTCAAAGAAGGCATCAATGGGAAGAAATAAGGGTGGGGTGGTGGGCCTAGCTGCTAGATGAAGCTGTCCATCGGCTATCGTCATGACGACATTAGGCGGAATGACATAGATGCAATTAGGCTGCACCGTCTGCTGATCTTGCGCCTCGACCACAGGTAACTCTGTCTCCCGTGCCAATACCTGAGCGAGCATACTAGGCGTGTCGGGTGATAGGTGCTGGATGATTACAAAGGCAGCACCTGTCTCTACGGGCACTGCCCGCAAAAGCGCTGAGCAAGCTTCAATTCCGCCAGCAGATGCACCAATGCCTACGACTGGAAAAGCGGCTTCTTGGAGGGTCTCATCAGGCCGCTTTGCTTCAGGCATAGTGACTTTAATAAGGGCTTATAGCAACACCGAAAACCAGTAAATCTACTCAATGAATCTACGCACAGACGCTATAAAGCACCGCCCTGCCTTGATATATTCAGTGATTTAGCGCTTGCATACTACCTCATTTTACTGCATATCTTTTCATTTATTTCGCAGTAGGTCGCGGTATATAGATAAGTTTATTTTCATCGCTATCAGCGGCAGCTATCAATAGAAATCGCTTACTCTATTCGCGGCAGCGTTACGGTAAACGTGGTGCCTTCGCCCAGCGTACTCTCGCAGACTAGACTGCCTCGGTGCAATTGCAAACAGGCAGAAACAACAGAAAGCCCTAGTCCTGTGCCTGGAATATGGCCTACATTCTGGCCACGATAGAAAGCGTCGTTGAGCCTGGCCTGATCCGCTGAGGGAATGCCAATGCCGCGATCGCTCACCCGAAAGACCAGATGATGCGACTGACAGGCGACGCTCATAGATACCTGCGGTGGCTCGTTAGAATATTTCACCGCATTAGAAAGCAGATTGGTGAGCACGGCTCGCAGCAACTGAGGATCGAGATAGGCGGCTGTTGGCACGCTGGGCGAAACAACAAAGTCAATGGCAGGTACCGCTTCAAAACTGAACTGAACTTCTTCGATGATCTGCTGGCAAAAAGAGGGGAGATTGAGCGTTTCTGGAGAGAATTCGAGTTTGCCAGATTCTGCTCTTGCCAGCGTCAATAAGTCTCCTAAAAGCTGGTTCATGCGCTTGGCCGCTGCTCGAATCCGGCTATAGACTCGGGGGCGATCTGTTCTACTCAAGCCTGCTTCTAAGACCTGAGCCGAGAGCAATATGCTAGCCAAAGGCGTTCGTAATTCGTGAGAAGCCATAGAAAAAAGGCGAATCTTAAGAGCGCTTAGCTCCTGGGTTTTGATCAACGCGCTCTGTGCCTGGGCAAAGTAGCGCGCTACCATCAACGTCAATAGCAGGCCAGTGATAAAAGTAGATAGGGCTCGCCATAGGGTCGTAGCTGGATAGTTGGCAGCGGGGGTAAATGCGATCGCCCACAGCCGCCCCCCTACTCTTAGCTGATGCGTACAGGTTTCAGCAGTGGGGCATAGGGCCTTTTGCTTGCGTTCGGCGCGGTTGCCGATTGCTTGAACTTCTGTTGTCACCGTCCGACTGCTGGCCTGATAAAGCCCTAAAAACTCATTTTCAGGGGCTGTGCGATCGCTAAGAACAAAGTCAATATCGTAGCTGAGGGTTTCGAGAGATTCTTCTACCACCTCTGCCACTCGAAAGACACCCAGCAGGTAGCCCTGTAGCTGTGCCTGACGATCTAGAACAGACTCTGGCATATCGCGTGATGAACTGCGAGATGAATATAGCGGTAAGAAAACTAGAAAACCAAACTGATTGTTATTTTCTTGCACTAGTCGAATGCGACCAGACGCTGCCACACTACCCGTATCGCGAGCGGCTTCTAGCGCAGTTCGGCGAATGCTATCGGATGACAAATCATAGCCGAGTGCAGGTTCGTTGCCTGTGTAGGGTTGCACGTAGGTAACTGGGACATAGTGGGTGCGATCGCCTGCTCGTACTAACTCGCCTTGGCTATTTTGCTCCGTAATTTGAAAAGTGCGATAGCCTTCTGCTCTGACTGTTGCTTCAAAATCTGTCCGCGTCGGTAAACCAACAGTTTTCGGCTCAATTCCGGCAGCTCCATCAGCCGTACTGTCGGTTAATACAACAGGTGCCCACTCTAGCGCTTGAATGCCGGGATAGGTCGCTAGGGCCCTTTTTACAAAGCGGTCGAACTCAGCGCGAGGAACCGTTTGTTCTGATACCGTGTAGAAATCGCCTAGAGATAGCAAAATGTCGGTATAGCGGTTGACGCTGCGCTGAAGTGAGGTGGTCAGGCTATCGGTTTGCCGCTGGAATTGGAGGCGCTGGTTGGTGCGTTCTTGGCGGGCGATCGCGATCGCAGCTAGCACTGAAAGGCTAATTCCCAACCCAAACGTGAGTGCGATCGGTAGAGTAGAGCGGTGAATACGCACGAGAAAATAGATTACTAGGTCTGAGCAGTGATTTCAAAATCACTTTATCGCTATCTAAAGAGAAAAGACGTATGGTATTTACAGATGCCTTAACTATGTTTATCTGACAAAGTTGGAGTTCTGGCCTCGGCGAAGTGTAGCGTGTACCTAATATATTAGATCCATGCGAGTCACTTTCCCTATTGTGCTGCAAGGCTTCTAACCTATGATTATGTACTTCAGCAAAGTGAGAAACGCTATAGATGAAGCAGTTTAGACAGTTTACAGCCATCATTGAGCGTGAAGATGACGGATATGTCTCTCTGTGCCCAGAGCTAGACATTGCTAGCCAAGGAGATACAGTAGAACAAGCTAGAGCCAACCTTACTGAAGCCTTAGAACTCTTCTTTGAAACGGCTGCTCCTTCTGAGGTCACAGCTCGGCTGCATAGCGAAATATTCATTGCAATCGATTATTAGGCAGTCAGGATTACCCCGTGAGCTGTTTGAAGCCTCTTAGAAGTGATTCGATGAAACGATTTAATTTGCCACAGTTCTGAATGCCCCAATCTCAACAACTTCCCGATTTCTTCTCGAACTTTTTCTGAAAACCTCCACTTAGCTCGCCTAGCTTAACGCTAACGTCGAGAAAGAGGACTAGATTCAATGCGGCGACGAGACTTGTTAAAACGAGGAACGGCCTTTACCGCTGGTGTTTCGCTAACAGCTTTAATCAATGCCTGTGGCAACACCTCTGATCCTAGTAGCAGTTCAACCGAAGGTAGCAGTGAAGGTAGTTCTGAAGGCAGTGTGCTTACCATCGTTCAAGGCGGCGGCTTCCCCAACGGCCTAGACCTTCACCAAGTCGGTACTAATCGCCCTGCCTACGGCACCTCTTGGGCAATCTACGATCGCCTTGTCACCTTCGGCACCAAAACGCTTGAAGATGAGTCACTTTCTTATGACTACACCGATATTCAACCCGAACTCGCCGAATCTTGGGAAGTCGCCGAAGACGGCCTTTCTGCTACCTTCAACCTCCGCCAAGACGCTACCTTTCATGACGGCACGCCCATCACCGCCAAAGATGTGAAATGGTCTTATGACCGGGCGGTCTCTGTAGGTGGATTCCCTACTTTTCAGATGAAAGCCGGGGCCCTCGAAAGCCCTGATCAGTTCGTGATTGTTGACGATCACACCTTTAGAGTTGATTTCATCCGCCAGGACAAGCTGACGCTGATGGATATGGCGGTGCCGATTCCGGCCATTATGAACTCGGCGCTGATAGAGCCTCACGTCACCGAAGATGACCCTTGGGGCCTGGAATGGGCAAATGCTAATCCCGCTGGCGGCGGTGCCTACAAGCTAGAAACTTTTCAGCCCGAAGAGCGCGTGGTGCTGGTGCGAAACGAGGATTGGAAATCTGGGCCACTCCCCGCTATTGAAAGAATTATTGAACTCAACGTTCCTGAAGCGGGAAACCGCCGCGCTTTGTTAGAAAGAGGGGATATCGATATGTTCTATAACGTCTCTGAAAAAGATATCAGTGAGCTGAGCGCGACCGATAGATTTACTGTGGTCTCTACGCCTATAGAAAACTGTCTGTACGCTGTCGATCTCAATACCCAGGCGGAACTTTCTGGAGCCGCTAACCCTTTCAGCGATGTCAAAGTTCGTCAGGCGATCGCCTACGCCATGCCCTACGATGCCATTGTCGAAACCGCGCTCTACGGCCAGTGCGTCCCTATGTATGGGGCGCAGAGCATGGAGCCTAGCACGATTGAATGGCCCCAGCCTTATCCCTATGACACAGACCCAGCTAGAGCCCAAGCGCTGATGGCCGAATCTGGCTATCCAGACGGTTTTGACACTACGCTTGCTTTTGATCTGGGCACCCAAGCCTGGGCCGAACCGATGTGCGTACTCATTCAAGAAGCGCTAGCACCGATTGGCATCAATGTAACTTTAGAGAAAGTGCCTAGCGCCAACTTCAGAGGCGTGCTGGTGGAAAAAAGCCGACCTATGATTGTCAATGGATTTGGTGGCTGGCTCAACTACCCTGACTATTTCTTCTTCTATTCTTATCACGGTCAAAATGCTACCTTCAACGGCAGTTCCTATCAAAATCCTGAGCTGGATAAGTTTGTAGATGCGGCGCTTAGACAAGAGGCAGACACGCCTGAGTATGAGGAAAACGTCAAGGGATTCTTAAAGATTGCTTTTGAAGAGATGCCGCGCATTCCGATCGCGCAGCCTTACCTGTCTGTGGCGATGCAAACCAACGTGGAAGGCTATCAGTACTGGTTTCATCGTCAGCTAGACTATCGTCCGCTGGAGAAGGTATAGGATGGCTCGCTCTTCTACTATCACCTTAGTCACTCGCCGTACTTTTGCGGCGATTCCAAGTGTGTTTGGCGTGATCGTTCTCACCTTTATCCTTACCCGCGCGTTGCCAGGTGATCCAGCGGCATACTTTGCCGGGCCTGCGGCGAGCCAAGAAGCGATCGCGCAAATTCGAGAAACCCTAGGTCTCAACCGCAGCCTACCAGAGCAGTTTGTCATCTATCTTGGAGAACTGGCGCGAGGCGATCTTGGTAGTTCACTGACTACGGGCCAAACGGTCTTGTCTGATCTGCTCACTCGGCTGCCAGCTTCTTTGGAGCTAACGCTGGCGGGTCTGTTCTTTTCGCTGACGCTAGCGATTCCTTTAGGTATTCTCGCCGCCACTCGTCCCGGTTCTTGGATAGACCATGGCGTTCGGGTCTTGGCGACAGCGGGCGTTTCTCTGCCTACTTTTTTTACGGGTCTTTTGCTGATCTATGTCTTTTACTTTCTGTTTGGTATCGCGCCAGCGCCGCTAGGAAGGTTGGATATTCTCTATTCTCCTCCTCGCTCGGTAACGGGTCTGTATCTGATAGACAGCCTTTTGGCAGGTAATCTAGAAATCTTTTGGGCAGCGCTTTCACAGCTATTTTTACCGGCTGTTACTCTCGGTCTGTTTGCTCTTGCGCCGCTGGCTAGGGTCACTAGGGCGGCGATGCTAGCCGTGCTTTCTAGCGATTTTATTCGCACCGCTAGGGCGAGCGGTCTGTCTGCAACAACGGTGCTATTTGGCTACGCTTTTCGCAATGCCCTGTTGCCCATTGTCACCACTTTGGGTGTGGTTTTCTCTTTTTTGCTAGGGGCAAACGTGCTAGTAGAAAAAGTGTTCTCCTGGCCAGGAATTGGTTCGTACGCGGTGTCGGCTTTGGTTGCTTCAGACTATGCTGCGGTGCAAGGATTTGTGCTGACAATGGCTTTGCTGTATGTCGTGCTAAATCTGTTGATCGATCTGTTGTATGTTGTGATCGATCCTAGAGCGGGGGTAGAGTCATGAGTCTATCAAAGTCCTCTTCGGATCGCTCTTTCGTAGCGCAGGCTCGCTACATTGTCAGTGAGAATGTCGTTACCTTTTGCGCGTTTCTATTGTTCTTTGTGCTGGTGCTGTTTGCGCTGTTTGGTGGTGCGATCGCGCCTTACAGTCCCCTCGCTAGCAATGCTGCCGTTGCCCTCTCACCCCCAACAGCCTCCCACTGGTTTGGCACCGACGATCTTGGTCGTGACATTCTTAGCCGCGTGATCGTGGCTACCCGGTTGGATCTGGGCATCGCTGTGGTTGCCGTGGCGCTCTCCTTTTTCCTCGGCAGCGTTCTGGGTACCTGTGCTGGCTACTTTGGCGGCGTGGCAGATCGGATCATCAGCCGCCTGGTGGATACGATTATGGCCTTTCCTTTGTTTGTGCTGGCGATGGGCCTGGTCGCCGCGCTTGGTAACACAGTCGAAAATATTATTTATGCTACCGCAATTATCAACATTCCTCTTTACACTCGCGTTGTCCGCTCCGAAGTTTTGATCCGGCGTGAGGCGGGCTATGTAGAAGCGGCTCGCTTAGCGGGCAACAATCACTTGCAAATCATGACTCATCATCTGTTTCCAAATGTTTTGCCCGTGATGATGGTGCATATCTCTTTGAATATGGGCTGGGCTATTCTGAACGCGGCTGGTCTCTCTTTTATTGGGCTGGGTGTCCGTCCGCCTACACCTGAGTGGGGCATTATGGTCGCGGAAGGGGCTACGTACATCATCTCTGGCGAATGGTGGCTAGCTATCTTTCCTGGCGTGGTTCTTATGCTCGCTGTTTTCTGTTTCAATCTGTTAGGTGACGGCCTTAGAGACCTAATCGATCCGAGGATGCGAACATGAG
>NZ_JADEXO010000202.1 GCF_015207105.1 cf. Phormidesmis sp. LEGE 11477 | reverse complement strand
AGGTGATGCGGCGCGCATGTATCCGCCTCTGTGGGATGGGCTAGAAACAGATGAGCCAGCCGGGATTTTTCTCGATGTGGATGCGGCGTTCGATTTTTTGGATGAGGCGGCTTGGGTATTAGAAGATGCAGGCTATAAAGTGGTTGTCCCCGCTTGGTGGACGCCGCAGGGCCGCAGGCGGGCAAAGCTGCGGCTAAAGGCGAACAGCAAATCTATGGGAGATCAGGACAAATCGAAGAGCTATTTCTCTTTAGACAAGTTGGTGGAGTATCAGTATGAGCTATCGATTGGGGGAGAGAAAGTCAGCGAACGAGAATGGCAGGCGCTGGTAGCTTCTCAGTCGCGCCTGGTTCAGTTTCGAGGGCAGTGGATGGAGCTAGATCAGGCCAAAATGCAGGAGATGATGGCATTTTGGCAGCAGCATAAAGCAGAGAACCCGGAGCTAGGGCTGTTGGACTTTATGCAGATGGCGGCGCAGCAGGGCGAAGATGTGGAGGTTGACTTTAGTCGCGATCGCACGCTCGTCAGCATGATGGACAAGCTCAACGATCCTAGCGCCCTGGTCCCGGTCGATAACCCGCCTGGATTTTCTGGCCAGCTGCGAGACTATCAAAAGCGCGGCGTGTCTTGGCTGCACTACCTAGAGAGCCTGGGGCTCAATGGCTGTCTGGCCGATGATATGGGTCTAGGCAAAACCGTACAGGTAATCGCTAGACTGTTGCAAGAAGAAGAACAAGCCGCAGCCGCAGCGGTAAAAGACTTGCCGCCAACGCTGCTAATTGCGCCGACTTCTGTCTTAGGCAACTGGTTTAGAGAGATTGAAAAGTTTGCGCCTGAGCTGAAAGCGATAGTTCATCACGGTCAGGATAGAATCAAGCAGAAAAAAGACTTCAAACAGCTTTGTAAAAGCCACCACATGGTGATTACGTCTTTCTCTTTGGCCCGTCGCGATGCCGATTTAATCAACAGCGTGAACTGGCACCGAATCGTCTTAGACGAAGCTCAAAATATTAAAAATCCAAAGGCTGCCCAGACCAAAGCCATATTGAAGCTATCGGCGCGGCACCGATTAGCGCTAACCGGAACGCCGATTGAGAATAGACTGTTGGACCTATGGTCTATTTTCAACTTCCTTAATCCGGGCTATCTGGGTAAAGAATCTCAGTTTCGCAAAAACTTTGAGCTACCGATTCAGCGCAATAGCGATCGCCAGCAGTCTATCGTCCTCAAAAAGCTGGTAGAACCCTTTATCTTGCGCCGAGTTAAGACAGACGAGTCAATTATTAAAGACTTGCCTAGCAAAGTCGAGCAAAAGCTCTACTGCAATCTGACCAAAGAGCAGGCGTCGCTGTACGAGGCTACCGTTAGAGATGTAGAAAAGCAGCTGCAAGAAGCGGAGGGTATTCAGCGCAAGGGCCTAATTCTATCGACGCTGATGAAGCTCAAGCAGATCTGTAATCATCCGGCTCAGTTTTTGCAAGATGGCAGTGATTTCTCAGCGGGGCGATCGCACAAGCTCAGTCGATTAGAAGAAATGGTTGCAGAGGCGATTGCCGATGGGGATAGTCTACTGATCTTCACTCAGTTTAAAGAAATTGGCGACGCGCTAGAAAAATATTTGCATCACACCCATCACTACAACACTTACTATCTGCATGGCGGCACCGCTCGTACTAAGCGAGACCGGATGATGGCCGACTTCCAATCTACTGACACAGCGCCTTCTATCTTTATCCTATCGCTCAAAGCGGGTGGCGTCGGCATCACACTCACCAAAGCTAACCACGTTTTCCACTTCGATCGCTGGTGGAACCCCGCCGTCGAAGATCAGGCCACAGACCGAGCCTTTCGCATTGGCCAAAAGAAAAACGTATTCGTCCACAAGTTCGTCTCTATTGGCACGTTAGAAGAGAGAATCGATCAAATGATCGAAGATAAAAAGAAGCTGGCCGGATCTATCGTCGGCGCTGATGAGTCCTGGCTAACAGAGCTAGACAATGATGCTTTCAAGCAGCTAATCGCCCTGAACAAAAACGCAATTATGGATTGAGCTATGTCGAAGTCGAACTTTACTCGGACCTGGTGGGGTGATGCCTTTCTCTCCACGATTGAAGAATTTACCGATACGAATCGGCTGCAACGAGGGCGCAGGTACGCCAACAGCCAGAAGGTGAAATCTTTTAATATGGAGGGCGATCGCGTCGTTGCCAAAGTCAGAGGTTCCGTCAATCCCTACTACGGCGTTCATAAAGAGCCGCTCTATACCACTGAGCTAGAATTTGAGCCAATCAGCCGAGCCAAGTGGGCCGCCCTAATTGCGATCATGGCCTCTAGAGTCAGCATTCTCTCCAAGCTGCTGACAGGTGAAATTCCCGACAATATCGAAGACTGCTTTGAGACTTTGGGCCTGCATCTATTACCTCGAAAAGAAGACTTCGTTAGCCAGTGCAGTTGCCCAGACTGGAGCAATCCCTGTAAGCATATTGCTGGCGTCTACTATCTGATTGCCGCCGAGCTAGATCGCGACCCGCTGATCTTATTCGCGCTGCGTGGGCTCTCTAAAGCAGATTTGCATACTGAACTAGCAAAAACACCCCTAGGAATGGCTTTGTCAAAAGAGCTAGTCGCCGAGCCAGAGCCGCCAAAGCCGGTAGAAAGTTTGCACACGCAGCCTCAAACAACCCCGCCTAGTGCTGTTTCGCTGACTCAGTTTTGGCAAGGAGAGCAACGGTTGCCAAACGACGTAGAAACGCCACAGCCGACTAACGTGCCTGCTATTCTCATCAAAAAACAGGGCGATTTTCCACCCTTCTGGCAAAGAGATAACTCGTTTATTGAAGTGATGGAAGATTTTTATACAAGGGTAAGGACAAAGAACGGCAGTATTTTAGACTAAGGCCAACCTTACTCCGCCTGTCGGAACCGATATCCCACCCCTCTCACGCTCTCAATCCAGCGGTCATTCCCCTTGATGTCTATCTTCTTCCTCAGCCTTTGAATACACACATCCACTACGTTTGTGCTGGGGTTAAAGTCATATCCCCATACATGCTCTAGCATCTGAGTGCGGGTGAAAACTCGGCCAGGCGATCGCATCAGATATTCCAGCAGATTAAACTCCCTGGTGGTCAGCTCTACAAGCTGCTGGGTGTCTTCAGACTGGCAGGTCACCGTCCGCGTGATTCGATCCAGCTTGAAAGGGCCGACTGTCACTAGGTTTGGCTGCTCTCCGGCACTGCGACGAACAACCGCATGGATGCGGGCGATCAGCTCCTCGACGAAAAAGGGTTTGGCGATGTAGTCATCTGCCCCCAAATTCAAACCCTGCAACCGATCGTCTAGTTCGTCGCGCGCGGTCAGTAAGATAACGGGCGTATTCCGGCCTATCTGCCTCAGATTTTTGAGAATGAACAGGCCGTCTTTACCCGGCATCATAATATCTAGCAAAATTACATCGTATTCATTCTGAGTAGCCTTTTCGTAGGCAGCATCGCCATGGTCGCAGTAGTCCACCACAAACCCCTGCTCTTTTAGCCCGATCTGTACGAAGCTAGCGATTTTAGGTTCGTCTTCTGCAAACAACACATGCATTGGAGTCTTTTGTTTCCTATCTGGACACTCATGCATTGTATCGCTACCATTGGCTAGCTTCGTTGTGACCGCTGCTGAAGGTAGTATGTATCTTTAGACACACCTTCTCTAACTCATCGAACGATTTGACAGTACCTCGCTGCCAGGTGCGCTCATAGATGCGCTCATAGGTGCGCTCACTGGCGCAGGGGACTGGTGAGTATTCAACGTATCTGGCAATGTATCTGGTACAGACCCTCTGAAGTCTCTAGCCGATTCAGCTTCCCCTTTGGTGCGTGAGAGATGCCGCTCTGAAATAAACTGCTCTGGATCGATACCCTCAAAAGTCGGCGGTAGCCAAACCCTGATCACTAGCAGCAGTCCTAGCACTATTAAGAAAGCACAAGCAACGATTACCTGTGACCACGGCGTCTCTAACACGCCTCTGACGATAATCTCTCTTAAAACAGAAACAATCGAGACTTCAACGGCCACCCCGATAGAGACCCGGTGTTCTTGAAGATAAATGATCAACAGTCGAAACAGCTCGACTAAAATCAACAGAAATAGAATATCTGAGGTGACAGGTTGAAAATCTAATGGCGGCAGCAGTGATAGTGCCATCTCCCGTAGCTGCAGCACCATAAAGCTGAACAAACCAATACAAAGACAGATAACGATAAAATCTTGAACAGTTTCTAGTAGTCGAATCACATAGCTGCTGTTGAGCCAGCGATACCAAGGAAGCATAGCCGGGGGACGGTCGTTCATAAGTCGTATTAAGAAGTTTCCTTCTAGAAATCAACTTCTACAGCCTATCGATAACTTTCACAAATATCAATAGCTTATTGATATAAATTTTTTTTATCACTAATTGTCTCAGCTTAACAGTTAGTTCATCTTCCTTACCCATAGACTCATGGCTATACCCTTTGATAAATCGAGCCGGGCAAGAACAAGTGCTGAAGTATAGCGGGCGTAGGATGCATCTGATTGAGCATCCCTTTTCAAAGCGAAGATATAGCCTACGCCCGCTAGCTGAGCGCGGGAATACTATCGATAGCCTTAGACAAGGTCGCTCCGTTATTGCTCATAACCTATGACAGTTTCCGTTGAAAATCCTCCTAGCCACTCGGCGGTCGTACTCCCTAACATACCTGGCTATATCGCTCAAGATCAAATCTATGCAGGGCCAAGAACTTTGGTCTATCAGGCAGTCAGTGAGAAAACACAGCGTCCTGTTGTTATCAAATTATTGCGTCAAGCCTATTCGAGTATTGATGGCCTCACTCAGTTTCGCAATCAGTATGCGATTGGGAAAAAACTCACCAATCCTGGCGTTATTCAACTATACGAGCTAGCTTTCTATCAAGACCGGCTGATGATTGTGATGGAAGATTTTGGCGGCATTTCGCTCGCTCAGTATCTTCAGCGGCTAAAGCAGCAAAGTGAAGGCAACTTTCCCACTATAGATGTTTCCCTATTTTTATTTATCGCAGTTCAAATATCTGATGTGCTCGCATATAT
>NZ_JADEXO010000065.1 GCF_015207105.1 cf. Phormidesmis sp. LEGE 11477 | reverse complement strand
CCCTCGTTTGTCCTCATCCTCTTTCTGAACAGGCGCTTGAACAGAAGTAGCACCAGCATCAAGGGCACGCGCATAGGTTTCGTCCACATCCTCAACGTAAATATGCACATGGGAGGGCATAGCGGGCCACCCCTCTCCCTTGTCAGCAATCATCAGTACCGTATCGTCGAGCCGAATTTCTGAGTGCTTGAGCTTGCCCGCATCATCAGGGATGCATCTCAGATCCACCGCACCAAACACCTGGACTAAAAACTCAATGGTTGCTGCCGCTCCCTCCACTATCAGATAGGGCGAAACCGTACTGTAGCCAGTTGGCTTGTAAGAGGTACGCATAGATTGAACCATATGATCGGGCTCCTTTTTGTTGATGGTTCAATCGTACTAAATGCTTCCCTTCCTAGCCAGAAAAATTTGTCTTGAGAAAGGTCGATACAGAAAGTTCTATGCAATCTATATAGATGAAGAGTAAATAGATGAAGAGTGAGCGCAGCCGTCTTCTAGCTTAGAGTTTTCCTAGGATCAACCGCCGTATAATTTCTGTGACTTCAGTTGCCATCAGCGCATCTACGAATCTGGCTTCTTGATTACCATCGCCTGTCTGCTGGGCTGCAATCAGCGTCATCCCGATCGAGTAGCGCTGATGACTAGCGGTTGGATCGCAAGAACCAGGCCGAGGCAGATCGAATTCGGCCAGCGCGCAGTAGGTTAGCTCGGTGCGATCGCGCTGATCGCTGCGGCCAAACCCACTCTTGGAAATGATGACAGGCGATCGCACCACCTGAGTAAGCGCCAACGTCTCGAAAGCCACCTCGATATACCGGGCCGTATCCACGCCCATCGCCTGAATCAAACTGCTCAAGCTATGGCCCTGAGCGTTGGGTACGATCGCTCGCCGAGGCAGTCGCCAGTGCCCGCCCACCATTGTGATCAGCCGAGTGAGGTCATAAGTCGAGACTAGGTTTTGGCCGCTATGCGCCTGCTGTGGCGATTTGATCAAGACCTTCTGGTCCTTTGCACTCCACAGCTCTGGGAATTCGATAAAGGGAATTTCACCATAGCGACCTTGAAAATCTAGACTTTGGTTTCCAGTTAGCTGCCTGGTCCATTTTTCTAATGCGGCTGGCGTGTTGAATCGCTTGAACATGGCTGCTAATGAATTAGAGGTAGCCACCCGATTGTCATAGGACATAATGCCGCTTGCGAGTAGCAAAAAAGGAAAGCCCGACTGAGCCCCCGCTCGACGGACGGTGCAGTCGCCAATCGGCACGCTAGGCGCAATACCGTTGGCCCGGTCAATTATATTGAGCAGCGGTAAAAACTTGGTAGAACTCCACATCTGTCGATTGACAAATGCCTCTCGCCCCAGCCAGCGAGATTTCAACTCGCCTGCTTGCGCGGTTGATAGGCATACACAAGCAGACAAAATCTCAGGCGCTAGAAAATCTAACCCAGTCCCATCTATTGCTGGGCGATCGCCTCGACTAGGATAAGCGCTGGTGTTATTCAGCGGCGAAGATATCGCTGCTGCCTGGCCTGCTTTCGATCTTGCCTTTTGTAGGTATGCCGATGCCTGGGAAAGATGGCGGCGAATAGGTGAACTCTGAGCGCCTCGGTCCAAAAAAGCTAATTTCTCGGCGTTGAACTCAGCTTCCTTCTGAATGAACTGCTGAAACAGCCCCTGGCGATCACGGGCTAATTCTGGTGTCAAAATGGGAGAAGCTTCAGAGATTTCTGTGCTGGGAATTGCCAATGCCTGGCACAGTAGCGCCGCCACTTCACCTCTGGTCATAGCCTGGTTAGGTAGAAAGGCCCTAGGTTCTGGTAAAGACTCGAACAGATTGGCTGCGATCGCCAGTCCCACAGCTTCTTGTCCATAGCTCGGTATGGCAGCGGCATCTGTAAACGTCTGCCCTATCAGCCGTTTTGTTTGCTGTGCCGCTTGCTCTATCTCCGACGGACTCATCGCTTCGCTAGCTTGCTCGGCAGACAGAGCGGCCATTAGCACCACGACTGTCTGCACTCTAGAAATGGTTTGCCGAGGTAGAAATCGACCTGATCTATCCCCGCTAAACAGGCCGCGTTCTGAAGCCCACGCGATTACCAGACTGGCCCAGTACTGCGGCAGTACATCGGGGAACAGGCGAGCCGATCGCTTCATCGGTAGCTCAGGAAAAGCCTGACGCATCAGCGCGGCAAACTCAGCCCGGCTGACCACCGCTAGCGGACGAAAAGTATTATTGCGATACCCGCTGACTACCCCTCGCTTGGCTAAAGCGAGGATGCAGCCTTTAGCCCAGTGGTCAGTAACATCTGAAAACATACGATCGACTCCGCTCTGTCAGTAATTCTACGGGTAGTAAAACTCACTTTGCTATTACTCTGCACCCAGAGAATGCACTTAGAGACTGCCTGTCTATCGCCTACCTATTGTTATTGGAAGCCTGCGATTGGAAGCCTACGGTTTGAAGTCTGCAACTTGAAGCCTGTGATTGCGGCTACAGCCCACCGCTTTTTAGAAAAAATCACTCAATCTATTCGCTAATATAAAAACAATAATTTATGCCGCGAGATGACCAACAGAACTTGAGAAATGACGTAGGCTCGAAGGGAAGACCCAATGCCTACTTTTTAGTCACTTCTATATGAGCCCGCTTGCCGCCCCCCCCTCTCAGCCTCTCGGAAAGTCGACATCCGATCGGGTTAATACCCTTAGCAATGCTGACTCAAAGTCGGCTTCATCCCAGAGCCACTCAGCCGCAGATGCTGAGACGCAGACGATTGTGCTAGATATCACGCGCATGATGTGTGCAGGCTGCGTCAATACGGTAGAAAAAAAATTGGCGCAGTGCGACGGGGTGCTCACAGCTACGGTCAACCTAGTAACTGAAGTCGCTGCTGTAGAGTGCTTACCCCAGGTAGATAGCCAAGCGATTGCTCAAGCCTTAACTGATGCGGGCTATCCATCGACGCTCCGTCAGGCTGAGACCACAGGGCTAAGCGCAGAGTCTAACTGGTTAGCCAAGCAAGAACAGGCTCAGCAAAATCAAATCGGTCAGCTAGCGATCGCCCTGATCCTGCTCATCTTCTCCGTGCTGGGCCATCTTCAACATTTTGGTCTTGGCGGTGCGCTCGATCCGCTGCTGAGCGTTCCGGTAATCTCGACGCTGTGGTTTCACGGCGCGTTGGCTACGCTGACTCTACTGTTTCCAGCTAGGAAGATTCTGACTGCTGGTTTTCAGGGCATCCGGCGCGGTGCGCCTAACATGAACACGCTAGTGAGCCTAGGCGCACTCAGTGCCTATCTGGCTAGCCTGGCGGCTTTGCTCTTTCCGCAGCTGGGATGGGAGTGTTTCTTTGACGAACCCGTCATGTTGCTAAGCTTCATTTTGTTGGGGCGAACCTTGGAACAGCGGGCTCGGTTTCAATCTGCTGGGGCACTGCGATCGCTCATTGCGCTGCAGCCACCGTTTGCCAGACTAGTCTCTCGGCCTGATACTAAGCAGCCGCCCGAACAATCGCCCGAACAATCGCCCGAACAGTCGCTTGAGTCCGCTACCACCAGTCTGAAAATTCCGGTGAGTCAGGTGAAAGTAGGCGAGTGGCTACAGATACTGCCCGGTGAAAAAGTGCCCGTCGATGGTGTGATCGCGCTAGGCAGAACCACTTTGGACGAATCTATGCTGACTGGAGAATCTACTCTAGTCAGCAAGCAGCCTCAAGACGACGTCTCTGCTGGCACCCTCAACCAGTCGGGCGCAATTACGCTACAGGTCACTCGCACTGGCGCAGAAACTACGCTGGGTCAGATGATTCAGCTAGTCGAAACGGCTCAAACTCGCAAAGCTCCTATTCAAGGGCTCGCCGACATTATTTCTGGTTACTTCACCTATGGCGTCCTGGTTTGTGCCGGATTGACCTTTTGCTTTTGGTACTTTATCGGTACGCCGCTGTGGCCTGACATTGCCCAGGCGGCGATGGTGCATACGCACGCTCACATGGCCTCTGTGCCCGCCGCTAGCGGATCATTGCGGCTGCTGGTGAGCCTAAAGCTGGCGATCGCGGTCATTGTTGTGGCCTGCCCTTGTGCTTTGGGCCTAGCTACGCCTACCGCTATTCTGGTGGGCTCTGGGATTGGCGCTGAACAAGGGCTGCTCATTCGCGGTGGCGACATTCTAGAAGCTACTCAAAAAATTGATACGCTCGTCTTTGATAAAACTGGCACGCTAACGACAGGATCGCCCCAAGTGGTTGACTGCATCTCGTTTTTAGACGAGCTGTCAGAAGACGAAATACTACAGCTAGCGGCCACCGTCGAAAGTGGCACTTGTCATCCGCTGGCGATCGCTATTGAGCAAGCCGCTCAGCAAAAGCATCTATCTACTCTGAACGCGAGCGACTTTCAGACCAGAGCTGGGTTGGGCATCAGCGCTGTGGTTGAAGCCACTGAGTCTTCTTCAAGCTGGTCCTCTTCGAGTCAATCATTTGAGCAAATACCTACTGGCTCTACTCAAGAACAGACCGCTCAGCAAACCGCTACGTCAGGAGAAACCATCGCGTTAGGTAACAGAGCCTGGCTAGGACAAAATGGCTGTTCGATCGATGCGTCTACAGAGGCGATCGCCCAAGAGATGGCCAAATCTGGTAAAACCGTTGTGTTTATTACCAAAGAACGTCAGCTGATCGGCTTGATTGCGATCGCAGACCAGCTCCGGCCAGAAACTGCTGACGTATTGGCTGCGTTGAGATCGATGGACATCTCGATCCAGATTTTGAGTGGAGATAGGTCAGCCGCCGTTCAAGCAATCGCACAGCAGCTCGGTCTAGGGTCAGCCCAAATTCAAGCTGAAGTAAAACCAGAAGAGAAATTAAGTGCGATCGCTGCGCTTCAATCTGCTGGTCATAAAGTTGGTCTGATCGGTGATGGCATCAACGATGCGCCCGCCCTCGCCGAAGCAGACGTAGGCATCGCCCTCAACTCTGGTAGTGATGTTGCGATCGCAACCGCTGATATCGTTCTGGTCAATGACAGCTTGGCCGATGTGCTCGCTGCAATCAAACTCAGCCAGGCTACCTTAAACAAGATTCGCCAAAACCTAGCTTGGGCATTTTCCTACAACCTTATCTGCATTCCGCTCGCTGCGGGAGTCCTTCTGCCGGCTTTTGGGATATCGCTTAACCCCGGCATTGCCGGTGGATTAATGGCAATGAGTTCTGTTGCAGTGGTATTGAACTCTTTGAGTTTAAAGCTAGGTAAGGAACGCTATAGGCAGTATTGATGAAAGCGCTAGGCGTTTTCATCTTTGCAGCTTCCAGTCATCAGTTCCGTGAGGAATGCAAATTAGGTTCTCATCGTAGCTTTGAATCATTCCAGCCTGACGCAGCTTACCCATTAGCCTAGTTACTGTTACCCGTGTCGAACCAATCGCGCTCCCAATCTGAGCGTGAGTCAGTGGAAACGGTAGGTAATAGCCCTGTTCACAGTGTTCACCGTGCTCATCGATCAGTAGGGTCAAAAATCCTAGCAGCCGATCGATTGTTCTTCTTTGACCTAGCGTGCTCAGCCACAGCAACTTGCGCTGATGCTGACGACGAAAAGCGTCCAAGACTTCTTTTTGAAAATGGGGCCACGTATCTAAATCATTCCAGTAGAGCCAAATCACCGTGGTCTGATCCACGTGGGCAAAGCTCTGAAGCGCAAAAGGTGGCTGTGCAACGACCTCAAAAGGCTGCCCTGCCCCTACAAATCCTAAGAACGCCTCTTCTGAAGCGACTAAAGGCATCCTGGCATCGCCACTGTTTGCCTTTGTCACTGCATTGGCCTGAGCATTCCCTAGCAGCCGAACTGACCCCTTTTGGACTAGATAAAGCAGTCCAGGACGAGCCGGAATCTTTTCATCTTTATTGAATGTTCGGCAGCGGTAATGTTCGGTGGCCCAATCAGAAATACGCTGCCAAGCCAGAAAAGGGCGGGTACTATCCGACTGCGGGAATGACATAGTAGGCGAAGAGGGGTTGAGTTTAGACGGTGTAGATAGTGTCATCTATAGGTAGGGAGGAATGGCATACGGTGAAAAGCAAAATGTGAGCGGAGGTAACTTTTGAAGATCTCCGTAGTCATGCAGAGAATACCAAATTTATACTTTATAAAATTTACAGTTGACTCAGTAGAATTACTGACAGCTATTTGCAATAAATGATCGAACGGGAGCGTTTGTACGGTCATGGCCGCGAAATCAACTCTCAGGTCGACACTAACGCTACGTAAGCGCTGATGTTGTTAGTAGATTAATATAAATTGTTGAATTGTGTATGCGTAAATTCCGTTCTTTATCACTACTTCAGTATTCGCCGAAACGCACCGTAGAGCGGTATTAGGAACCAGCAAAAAAAACTACAGTAAATACCCCTAAAAATTCGACTGAGATCTATGAGCTGCTCTTCGTCAAAGACGAAGTCGATTCGTCTACTTCTTTCCATATTCTTTTCAAGAGGGGATGAATAGTAAGCGACGAGGCGTCGCATAGCAGCTTCGTCGAAGCTACGGCAAAGAAAGGTGAGCGCCGCTGATAGGCTTAGTCTTTATCTAGCTCGTCTGCAGCTATTTGTATGCAACTAAGCTCATAAGCTAACTATATACATTGCCTTTGATCGGCAATGAAGCTATCGACAATGTGATGAGTTTTTTTGTTCACTTCATTCATGCAAACACAACGTGTGAATAGGTAGGTTCTAGCAATTCTGATTGTCGTTTCTTGAATTTTGACTAATTAGGCTACCCTATGACAGTAACTGGACGATTAAAGGCTATATTCTTTGCTAAGTGCCAAAGCAAAAAACAGACTTTGGAATGACAAGAACTCTAACTTTTTCTATCAAGCTTTGGAACTGTCCCGAAGTCGATGCTGTGAAGTTAGCACTGTTAGAGATCCTAAGAATTTGCAACTCTGTAAGACAGTTTGAGCTGGTAGAAAAATGTCTCAGAGGCTACTCTTGCCTAGTCTGGTTTATTTGAGCGCGTTTATAGAAGAGTCTAGGTAGTCGAAACGGGGCTTTTCCTTCGCGCTGCGAAGGTCACCGCAGCTGTGCCACTTTTGCTAATGGATTGAAAAGGTGACAAAAGGGAAATCTTCTTTTATAGTGAAATAGTGTGAGGAGCGAACCAGTAAGGACACCGAGACGAAACACGGCCAGTCGTCGGTGTCCTTTCTGATTTTAAATTTTTCTCCATACCAAATTTTTAGTCTGTTCTCAGCTAGCGCGTCGACTACCTAGCAACTCGTTAGCAGCTCGTTTACCGACATTGGTCTACTACCCGTTCGTCCATGTCTGTGCCTATGAGGTGCTTTGTGGGTATAGAAGGCTATGTATAGAAGGCAGGTGGATAGATAATGACAGCCTCATCCTTCGTGATAGCCTATCGGCTATGAACAGAGGCGGATACCAAAGGCATATCAGCCACAGACTATTGCTGATGATATTGTGGATGGCTCTGCTGGTCTTGACCGTAGAGTTAACGGTGGGATGGGCTAGTAAGTCTTTGTGTTTGATTGCGGAGTCTTTGCATACGCTGGTCGATGTCTTTAGCACGCTGATTAGTTTAATTGCAGTCACCTCGCCACACCGCCCTCTGGGCAAAGAGATCTGGGGACATGGGCAAAGCGAAGCGACAGGTGCCCTGATTTTGTCAGCAATATTAGGATTTGCAGGCATCTCCATTCTATGGATTGCACTAGCTCAAATCCGAATAATTTTTCAGCCCACACCGATGGCATTACAGCCTAGCGTAACGCTACCACTGATCTTTTTGGTTGCGGTGGTGGTGCTGCTGCTGCTAGCCACTGTTTTATTCGCAGTACGTCATAGCCAGCATAATAGCAGTCTGGCTATGAAACTCAATATCGCCCATATTTTGTCTGATAGCTGGCTGACGTTGTTGTTACTGGTGGGGCTATTCTTTGTCAGCCAAGGATACCTATGGCTAGACCCGATGCTAGCGATCTTTATGGTTGTACTGGCGGTAGGTAGCTTAGGGAAGATGTTGAAAGAACAGCTGCCAATGCTATTGAAGCCGACGGCGATCGCGCCTGAAGCCATCGCTCAAATCGCCTGCCAGACGGAAGGCGTCACTCGCTGTACTCGCATCCTTTCAAGAGGCATGGTTGGCAGGCAGGTCTGGGTAGAGCTACATATCACACTCCACCCCGAATATATGATTATCGCCAACAGCATTGGTGAAAAAGTTGAGCGATCGCTCAGAGACCGTTACGGTCCTATCTGTGCTCAGATCTGGCTAGACCAAACAAAAACCGCTGGTATAAAACCTGTTCAGAAGTAGTACCGCAAAACTCACTAGAGACACCGTGAGCTAGAGACACCGTGAGCCCATAGGGCCTAAATAGCGAATTAAGTAAGGCGAAAAGACCTCATAAATCAGCGTCAGGGGCTGGCCATGATGCCAAAACAAATAGTGCCGTCCCCAGAAAGGTCCTTTTTGTTCAAATGCTTCTTCTAAGGCGAGAGAATGACCAAACTCAATTCCTTGAATATCTCTATAAAGCTCTGTCCGTAGCCTAGCTAAGCTAGCCCAAACCGGTAAAGAGCGATTTTCTAAATATTCATCTACGTGGCTAGCTTCCCACCAAGATGTGGCATAAGCCAATCGCTGACCTGACGCTGTTCGCAGCCAAACCTGACGGCGTAGATGAGGGCCTGGCACTTGCGTAATGGGTAGCGGAGCCGAATCCCCACCTGAATCTACAGGTGACATATCAATGACATCTACCTCCGTCGGCTCTCGGGTTAAAAGCTGTAGATGGCGTGTCGGTGAGCCATCTCCTAGCATCAATATCTGCCATGCCGGGGAAAGCTGATCGTGGGGTAGTCCTTGTTTTACAACCGCCTGATTGCCTTGCCATAAAGGCTTCAAGGCATGCCAGCTAGCCGATGGGGCCGAAGAAAGAACGGGAGACGCTGAAGCCAATTTGTTTACAAAAGTTTATGTTCCTGTCCTTATCATAGCGAACAAGCTAAAACGAACAAGTCAAAACGAACAAGCTAAACCCAAAAGGACATAGCAAACGCATAGCGTCCTATGTGGGTCGAAGAAAAAATATGCGGATGGCGAGACTCGAACTCGCAAGGCGTGAGCCACACGCCCCTCAAGCGTGCGTGTCTACCAATTCCACCACATCCGCAGATGATGCCAACATCGACTTATAAGAATACGGCATAACGAGCACTTTTCGATAGTTTCTATCAACACACCTGCCGCCGCTGAGTAGCGTAATTAGCCGAAGCATTTTGGTAAAAAAAGAGGCGTAGAAGGATGCGTGATACGATCAGCTTCTTGATGACTTAGCAACAAAGATGCTGACTGCTAGATGAGCTTTTCTAAAATTTTGATTGCCAATCGCGGTGAGATCGCGCTACGGATTATCCGCACCTGCGAAGAAATGGGGATCGCTACTGTCGCTGTCCATTCCACTGTTGATCGCAGTGCCCTCCATGTTCAGCTAGCCGACGAGGCTGTCTGTATCGGCGAAGCCTCTAGCAGCAAGAGCTACCTAAACATTCCTAATATCATTGCTGCTGCGCTAACTAGAGGGGCAACGGCCATTCATCCAGGCTACGGATTTTTAGCTGAAAATGCTAGATTTGCTGAAATCTGCGCTGACCATAACCTTACCTTTATTGGCCCGACTGCTGCCGCTATGCTGGCGATGGGTGACAAAGCAACGGCAAAGGCAACTATGCAAGCGGTCAAAGTGCCTACTGTCCCAGGTAGTGAAGGTTTGTTAAGCAGCCAGGACGAGGCCGCCAAACTCGCCATAGAAATTGGCTATCCGGTAATTATCAAGGCGACTGCAGGCGGCGGCGGACGCGGAATGCGTTTAGTGCGCGATCCCAACGAACTTGGCAAGATGTTTTTGGCGGCGCAAGGAGAAGCAGAAGCTTCTTTTGGTAATCCTGGCGTCTATTTAGAAAAGTTTGTTGAAAATCCACGCCATATAGAGTTTCAAATCCTAGCGGATAGCTATGGTAATGTTGTCCATTTAGGTGAGCGAGACTGCTCTATTCAAAGGCGTCACCAAAAGCTTTTAGAAGAAGCGCCTAGTGGTGCACTTGATGAAGACTTGCGGCAGAAGATGGGAGCGGCGGCGGTCCGGGCAGCTCAGTCTATTAACTACGTGGGCGCTGGCACTGTAGAATTTCTGGTGGATCGCGCAGGCGAATTCTACTTTATGGAAATGAATACCCGCATCCAGGTAGAGCACCCAGTCACAGAGATGGTTACGGGTATCGATCTAATCGCTGAGCAGATTCGGGTTGCTCAAGGCGATCACCTACGATTTACTCAAGCCGACATCCAGCTACGTGGTCACGCCATAGAATGCCGAATTAACGCAGAAGATCCAGACCATAACTTTCGGCCTAATCCCGGCAAAATCAGCGGCTACCTAGCCCCTGGCGGTCTGGGTGTGCGAATGGATTCTCATGTATATACCGACTACGAAATTCCGCCTTACTACGACTCGCTTATCGGTAAACTTATCGTTTGGGGCCCAGATAGGGACACGGCAATTCGCCGCATGCAAAGAGCACTCAGAGAATGCGCTATTACCGGCTTACCAACGACCATCGGCTTTCATCAGAGCGTGATGGCGCATCCGCAGTTTATCAAGGGAGAAGTTTTTACAGACTTCGTAGCCAATATGACAAAATAGCCAGAATGGGTCGGAATATGGAGGTCTGTAGGGATCTCTTTGTAGCTGTTTGTAGGGAGCTTGCCCCTAGCAAGACTTATGCAGTGAAGCCTTCGGCAAAGCCTTGTGTAGTGAAGCTTTGTGCAGTAGCGCCCTCTTCAATAAACTGCATGCGGTAGATCTCAACTAGGGCTGTTCCTTCTACACTAGTTGCCAGCGTTACTAGCTCATTTAGTAGTGTTCGTGACGAGACGGCACCTGTCAAAATAACAACGCAGCCACGCTGACGGATCTTAAGCCGGCTGATGTCTTCTTGAATAGATTGATTGAAACATTTTAAAACTCGTTTCGCTAGGCCGTTGTAGTCGTACTCGCCTCGAACACCGATACGTTCTGGTGGGCTGGTAGAAAAGCCTTTAAGCGGCGATAGCTTTGCGGTTGCGCCAAATGGTCTATGTACTGCGGGTACTAACACGACTGACGATTCGCCTACTCCATTCACACTCTTATCCTCCACTGCATAAATAAACATTTCCGAGGAACATATTTCTTTGGTTCCACCGCTAATTCCTGCTGGTCTATGTATTTTTCATCTGCTCTTTGAGCTATACATGCCTTTTCGATGTGCTTCTAGATACATGACTGACATGCGCTTCTGAATCAGGAACTCAACACGTTCTACACTTATCAGGAACTTTTAGATTTTTTATGCCTAGCTTCAATTCCTCGGTTCTGTTCCTCTAGACCTTAGTTACATAGCTGTCGACTGAAGACAAGCTTGCGAAGCGACCGATATACACGCTACTTTCGGTTTGCAAAAGCCCTTGCTGTCTTTCTTTTCTTGTACTTAGTCGAAAATACGTAGAGGTTTACGAAAATGTCACGATTTTTGTTCAGGAGAAACAACTAATTAGCCGTTGATCCTGTAGAGGCTAGCAAAAATTATATAAGTGATACGGAAACATTTACGTATATTTTGATACTTAGACTGACCTTGTGTCTTCATTCTACGTACTTTTGTCTATATTTTTGAACTTTTTATACTCAGATTACTTTATACAATAAAAATAAGATGAAGTTTGCCGTCTGCGAGATAGAACAGGGCAATTCATAGACTGGCATACTGCATCTTCACGCTGCATCTCAGAGTCAGCTCTCCTTTATCAACGCCCTTGAAGACAGTACGCAAAGAACTTGCAAATGGATGCTAGGACTGTAGGGGCTAGGACTGCAATAGCGCCACTGCGTAGGCAGCAATGCCTTCTTCTCTACCGATAGGGCCTAGCTTTTCGTGAGTAGTTGCTTTGATCCCGATCTGACTAGGTTCAATCGATAGCGTAGTTGCTAGCTGCGTACGCATATTCCCAATGTGTGGATTCAATTTTGGCTGCTCGGCAATGACAACGCTATCAATATTGCTGATACGCCAACCGCGATCGCCTACTAGCTGATTCACTTGAGCGAGCAGCACCTGACTGTCTGCGCCAGCCCATTTGGGATCGCTTGGCGGAAAATACACACCAATATCTCCTAGGCTCAACGCGCCTAGCATGGCATCCATAATGGCGTGGGTGAGCGCGTCGGCATCGCTATGTCCTAGCAGTCCTTGAGAATGAGGAATATCTATCCCACCTAGAATTAGCTTGCGGCCTGTTTGCAGACGATGAATATCAAATCCGTTGCCAATACGAATGTTCATAGTTAAAGAGTCGGATCGCCTGATCGGAAAATATAGTGCGTTTATCTATTACTCTATCGAGCTTATGGCTCCATTACTCTATCGAGCTTATGGCTCTATTTGCAGAGGAAAGGCGAAGAGGGAAAAGCTATGGCTCGGCGCTGTCTTGCCAGCGTTTGAACAGATCGGGCCGACGCTGCCGGGTGCGCGCTAGCTGCTGTTGTTTTCTCCACTGTGTGATCGCCCCATGATTGCCGGACATCAGCACCTCGGGCACAGACCACTGCCGAAACTGCGCGGGCCTGGTGTATTGCGGATAGTCGAGTAAATCCGCTTCAAAGCTCTCATATTTCAAAGAGTCAGTCTTTCCAACTGTACCTGGCAGCAGTCTGATTACGCCATTGAGCAAAGTCAGCGCCGGAATTTCACCGCAGGTCAATACAAAATCGCCTAGCGATACTTCCTGTGTCACTAGGTTCAGTACGCGCTCGTCTACGCCTTCATAGTGGCCGCAGATCAGGACAAGCTGATCGTAGCTAGCAAATTTTTTAAACAACGGTTGATCCATGGTTCGGCCCTGTGGCGTCATCAGGATCACTGCCCGCTTGGTCAAGGCTGGTAGCGACTCGACTGCCGCAAAAATGGGCTCTGGCTTCATCACCATGCCCACGCCACCACCATAGGGAATATCGTCTACCTTGTGATGCTTGTCGGTAGTAAAGTCCCTTGGATTTGTAATCTCGACAGTGGCAATTTGTCGCTGTAGCGCCTTGCCGATCAGCCCAGAGCCAAGTGGGGAGGCAAAGAACTCTGGAAAAAGGCTGACAATATCAAACCGTAGAGGGCGTTGTCTTTGCCTATCCGATATTGAGCTTTCCAATGCAGAGCTTTCCAATGCAGAGGTTTCTAAGGCTGAGGTGTCTGACTGTTGAGGATCTAAAGAGTCCATAGGAGGCGCTGGTGTGTTCTTGGCCTCACAGGATGATATAGCTTTTCTGCACTTTGCTTACTACACCACGAAAGGCTATCCCCCCTGTTCTACAGCGCAAAGTGCCATAGCAAAGTGCGTAGGCTTTGCCTTCTCGAAGAGTATGCATCCGCGCTTTGCTATACCTGGAATCTATTGATGCATTCTCTGTTTACATCTGTAGCGCTAGCCAGCGCAGACGGTTAGTTAGCTCTGCTTGAACCTGCTTTCGATTGAGAGTGACAGCTAGCGTCAACGCTCGACCAAATAAATCTTGAGCAGCGGCCCATTCTCCAGCTTCCTGCTTGATTTCGGCCATGGTCTTTAGCGTCATTAGGCGCTGCCAGTCGTCACCTGTTTGAATCGTTAGGGCAATTCGATTGTCTAAATATTCAGTCAGCATGTGGGGTTCGTTGCGATCGCGATAAATCCGAATCAAGCCATCGATTGCCCTGAGCTGAAGATAGGGGTCATCTACCTGCCTAGCCATGATCAAAGACATTCTGTAAGCGCCAATCGCCCTCATGAGCTGACCAGTTTTAAGATAGATATCGCCTAGGTTGCTATCGGTGTTGGCCTGTCCTGCGTAGTCTCTTGCCCTAGCTCGATAGGTCGCAGCCGTTTCGTAATACTTTTGAGCGTCATTCTCTAGCCCCCGAGCGGCGGCGATTAGGCCGAGGTTGCTGAGGGAAAGTCCAATGCCGCGATCGCTATCGACACTCTGCGCGACCTGTAAGCCTTCAGAAAAAGAGGCATAGGCAGTGCCTAGATCGTCAGTTTGCAGACTGAGCGTACCAAGGTTGTTGAGTGCTAGAACCTGTTCGCTGAAGTTTTGGTTGGTGCGGGCGATCGCGAGCTGCCGACGGACAATCAGTTCTGCCTCACGGTATTGACCTAGACTGCTATATATTTGCACGAGCTGCTTGTAAGCTTCACCCATCCCGACGAGATCGCCAAGGTAGTGATAGACATCAGCCGCCTTGTTAAGCGCAACAATCGACGATTCAAATTCTCCAGAGAGCCGTTTTCTCTGGCCCAGTAACAAGAACTCATCTGCGACATCGCGCTGCTGGCGAAAAGTGCTCTGCGGCGGCATGTGCAACTGATCGGTCAAACTTTGTGCCCGTGCTGGCATCGGTCTAATCAAGTTCGAGGCTAACAGCAAACCAGCAGCAAACCCGGCCACCAGATTAGCCGTGCTTCCTCTGGTCTCCCAGCTAGCTCTTTCTCCAAAGTCCATGAGTTTTTCCTTCCGACACGCTCATAAAGTACCCAGTTTCACCAGTTTGTGAAGTTTATTGGATTAAGATGACCGCATCAGCAATCAGGGGTAAATACGAAGGGGAAACCCCGAGCGCGGCGATTTTACGACTATGCATTTGCTGGCTGGATTCTTACTGGTCGCGATCCGGCTGGCTGCAAGTCTGCCTCATCGACCTCAAAGGTCATCAGGCCAGCTTCAGAGGGAGAAGCCGCCGCTATCAGCGGGTGACCGAGATATATCGTGCGTATATCGGCTGGAATGGAGCGTTCTAGGGCCTGATACCCTATCTCTAGCTCGGAGCGTACTGCCTGCGCGGACAGCGATTCCCCTTCCGCCTGAAGATAGGCAGAGATACGGGTATCGCTCCAGCCAAATGTTTGAGCCATTAGAACGATAAGTCGCTGTCTTGGTAGCAGCCTATCTAGGGCGCGTTGCGTGTAGCACCACAGCGGCGGCGGCGCTTCTGAGAGTACGTAGTGAATCGACTCCACCTCAGGTACTTTCACCTGATTAATATGTGCGGCTGTTAGGTTGATTAGCCAGCCCTGCAGCGAAAAATCGGCGGTGGTATCGTTCTCTAGATCTGCTGTATCGGCTGATCCTATCGAGTATGGGCTAAGGTCGATTCCATCTAGCTCGTTCAGGATATGACGCCAGGTCAGCGCGAACAGATAGTCGGTTTGGACAGGGGATCTAGCAAAGTGCCGAATCAAAGAATGCACGACTGAGTTATATCGGCAGAAGAGCGCCGTGAAGTATCTGCCATCAGCGGGCGATCGCTGCAACCTGTCCAACAGCACATAGTCACTGTGGTGAATGAGCGCTTTGACCAGATCGTGATCGCATTCAGGAAAAGTAGGTATTTGCACAGGGTTTAAGCAGAACTAGGGCAAAATATGAAAAGATCGATGCCCTCAGTCGCTTCTGACAGACGCTACAGAGAGGCTATGGTTGATATGGCCGATCGGCACCGATACTGACCACCAACACTCAATAGCTTTCCCAGAAATTCTCTACAAATCAATCACAATTGTTAAGTTGGTAGACTAGAAGCCAACATCACCTTTCCTTTGGCGCGATGATAACCAGTTCTACTTCAAACGTAATAGTCGCTAATATCCCGCTAGATACGTTGGTCTCTACCCAAGGCATCATGGTGATGCTGTTGGTTGCCTACGCGGGGGCAATGTGGGCTTTCTTACGCGGCGCTCCCAAGGTTCATACGGTGATGGTCTCTGATCTAGATACCGCTCGCCGATTCTACGAAGGTGTGCTTAGCCTAGCGGCAGCCGATGTCCCTTTGCACTATTACTACAACTATGAGCAGACGCTCGGCACGGCGGGGATAGACCCGATGCTCAGCGCGTCTAGTATGGGTCAGAGTTTTGGTCAGCGTCTGGGCAGTTTTCCAGGCGAGAGCTATGGTGGCCCGGATGGGCTGTGGTATCAGCTCAAGAAAAACACGCAGCTGCATGTGATTGGGGGTGCGAGCTTGGGAAACCGCAATCGGCAGCGGCATGTCTGTTTTGACCATGACTGCTTGGAGTATTTGCTAATGCAGATACAAACTAGAGGGATTCGGCATAAGCTCAGACGCGATCGCCCGCTCAATTTTTTGGTTAAAGACTTTGACGGTGAAGTCATTGAAATGGCCGAGGTAGAAAACTAGATGAACTTGCCTGGCACCCTGTTCGATACGACGCCTTATCCTTTAGCCTTTCACTTTTTACGCTTCGATCCACTGCGATCGACATCATCAGCTAGCGCCTTAGCAGCCTTTCAATCGCCGGGTCCAGATATTGTCAGCATCGGTCCTTTGACACTGAGATGGTACGGCCTGCTGATTGCCTCAGCCGTTTTAATCGGCGTAGCGCTGTCGCAGTATTTGGCCAAAAAGCGCGGCATCGATCCAGAAAAAGTCGGTGATATGGTGATTTGGCTCGTCGTGGCTGCCATACCCTGTGCGCGTCTTTACTATGTGCTGTTTGAATGGTCGTCTTATGCCGGTCGCCCTGGCGATATTATCGCTATTTGGAGAGGGGGCATTGCTATTCACGGCGCAGTCATTGGCGGTACCCTGGCGACTATTCTTTTTGCCAAACTCAATCGGCTGTCCTTTTGGCGGCTCAGTGATGTGGTAGCGCCTTCACTAATTTTGGGCCAGGCGATTGGTCGCTGGGGAAACTTCTTTAATTCAGAAGCTTATGGTGCGCCTACCGATCTGCCCTGGAAGCTGTTTATTCCTCTTTCTAATCGACCGCCTAGCCTGCGCGAGTTTGAATATTTCCATCCTACCTTTCTCTACGAGTCCCTATGGAACTTGGGCGTGTTTGCGCTGCTGCTGTGGCTGTTTTTTTGGGGGATGAGACACCCTCAGAAGTTTAGAGCTGGAACGCTGTTTTTGGTCTATCTGATTGCCTATAGCGCTGGCCGGGTGTGGATTGAAGGACTGCGAACCGATAGCTTGATGTTCGGCCCGATTAGGATGGCTCAGCTCGTGAGTCTGATTGGAATGGCAATCGGTAGTGCTGGCCTGGTTTGGACCTATGGCTTGGGTAAGCGACTACCGGATACAGTCTCAGCAGGTCAAATGAGAGCCAATGAAAGAAAGGTGCGTGAGGAAAGTTGAAGCGCTAGAAAATCACTTTAGAGACCTAGGTCTAAAACCTAAAGAAAAAGCCCTAAAAGATCAAAAAATCTCTTAGGGCTTGGAATCAGGGTGCATCTGTATACCAAGATGCAGGATTTCTGAACCGCCTTTTGTGATCCACGATTACCTTTATTTAGTCTTCAAGAAATGACTGATAATGATAGTGAATTGATGAATACCGGCACTGTGCATCAACTTTATTTGATGTTAGTTCGTATCTATAATTGACTTGAAGTCGTACTGTCTTTCCGTCCGTTCTTTTTCGTATCCTTTTAGGTTTAGTATCTTTCTAGACCCAACTGTTCAAGGCTTACATGAATTCTCTGTCTTCTGCTCAGCTCAGACCAGCCGTCTATATTGTTGGCGCTGGTCCTGGAGACCCAGAGTTGCTAACAATCAAGGCTCAAAAGCTAATCACGCAAGCAGATGTTTTGGTATACGCCAATTCGCTGGTACCTACCCAGATTTTGCAGACGGTGCGGCCAGATGCCGAAAGAGTCGCTACTGCAAAGATGACCCTTGAAGCGATTGTGCCGCTGATGATCGAACGGGTGCGCTCTGGAAAGTCTGTGGTTAGGCTACACTCGGGCGATCCGAGCCTCTATAGCGCTATTCACGAGCAGATGCTAAGGCTGAGCCAGGCGGATGTTCCTTTTGAAGTGATCCCTGGAATCAGTGCGTTTCAAGCAGCGGCGGCTAAGCTACAGGTTGAGCTGACGATTCCTGCCCAGGTGCAGAGTATTATTCTGACTAGAATTAGCGGGCGAACGCAGGTCCCTGACACCGAGGAGCTAGCAGGGCTAGCGGCCCACCGAGCTAGCCTGTGCCTGTATCTGAGTGCTCGGCATGTTTTGGAGTCTCAGACCCAACTGATGACCCATTATCCTGCGGATACACCCGTAGCTATTTGCTTTCGAGTGGGATGGCCAGATGAGCAAATTAAGGTAGTGCCTCTCTATCAGATGGCAGCAGCCAGCCAGGCGGATGAGCTGGTACGAACAACGCTGTATATTATTTCTCCGGCGCTGGCAAATCGGGCGGTGATCGACCGCTCGTCAGATTGCTTATCAGCAGATCGCTCATCTGCTCTAGATACAGTGCTGGAGGATAGAGCAGAACTTATGAAAGAAGCAGAAATCAAGCAAGAGGTAGAAGTGCGATCGCGTCTCTACAGTCCTACTCATGACCATTTATTCAGGCCGACTACTCAACCTTCTAGTCAAGCGGCCAGTCAGGCGGCCAGTCAAGCAGAGCACACAGTGAACCAGGTATCCAATCAGCGAGTCAATCAAGAACAGGAGAGCGCCAAAAGATGAATTATTTAGTGTCTGTCTGGAGCGATCGCATCCAAGCCGAAACAGCCTATACCGAGCTTGAGTCTGCCAATATCACCATGGATAAAGTAGACCTGCTAGGCAAAGGCTTCAAATCTGCTGACGACTACGGCCTAATCGATCCTAAAGACGAAGCCTGGAAACAAATCAAACGCATGGCTACGTGGATTGTCCCCTTTGGCTTTGTCGGCGGCTTTACCTTCAACTCGATCACAGGGCTCAATACCTTTCCCTGGGCAGGTGCGCTTGGTAATCAGCTAACCGGCGGCGTTTTGGGCGCAATTGGCGGCGCTATGGGCAGCTTCTTCATCGGGGGTGGCACGGGTATCGGCGTCGGCAGCGGCGACGCTGTTTCCTATCGAAATCGACTCAACGCTGGTAAATATCTCGTCGTTGTCAAGGGCTCAGATGGCTTAATCGCTAAGGCTAGCCAAATCTTACGGCCTCTACGCCCCGAGAATATTCAAGGCTACTCAGAGCCTGGAGCATAGCGCTTCTGGGGTCATAGTGCTTCCTGCGGGCAGTAGCATTGTCGCCTGCGTTACCATCGGACACACAAGTGGCTAGCGCATAATTCAACGATTGACTGCGCGAGTATGCTAAAGATAGAACTCATAACGGCTATGAGTCCCACTTGTTGTTTATCTGCCTATTCTAGGTTTTATAAGGTTATTTATGAGTGTGTCAGCCCCCGAAAAACTGTCGTCAGCGGTTTCTAGCAATCCTTTATTAATCGGTAAAGGATTGCCTCCTTTCAATGACATAGAGCCTCAGCACGTGGTTCCAGGCATTGAGCAGCTACTGACATCGCTTCGCGCCTCGCTAGCTGCTATCGAGGCAGATATTGCGGCAAACTTAGCCAAATCCAGTCCGGCTACACCAACCTGGGAGACCCTGGTTGAGCCGCTGAATGTCATTACCGAAAAGCTAGGCTGGAGCTGGGGCATCATCGGTCACTTGATGGGCGTAAAAAATAGCCCAGAACTGCGGACGGCCTACGAAAGCGTTCAACCGGCTTTGGTGCAGTTCTCGAACCAGCTAAGTCAGAGTCGACCCATATACGATGCTCTCAAGCAGCTTCGAGCGAGCGCGGCGGGTAAATCGTTGGCACCTGCTCAGCAGCGCATTATCGAATCTGCCCTACGCGACGCGGAACTTTCGGGCGTTGGTCTTTCAGGAGAGCGCAAAGAAAAATTTAATCAGATTCAGCAGTCGTTAGCAGAACTGTCTACCCAGTTTTCTAACCATGTTTTAGACGCTACCAAGGCTTTTAGTCTGACGCTGAGCCAAAAAGAAGAGATTGCTGGACTGCCGTCTAGTCTATTGAGCTTAGCAGCGCAGGCAGCTAGGGATGCGGGTGAGGAAGGTGTGATCGCCCAGAGCGGCCCCTGGCGGATCACGCTCGATATGCCCAGCTATATTCCTTTTTTGCGCCACAGCCAGCGTCGCGACTTAAGAGAGCAGCTCTACCGGGCCTTTATCACTCGGGCCTCGGCTGGAGACTTAGATAATGCCCCTTTGATCGAACAGATCTTAGATCTGCGCCAGCAGCAGGCAGAACTATTAGGCTTTAGCAACTACGCGGAACTAAGCCTAGCCCGCAAAATGGCACCTTCAGTCTCAGCGGTAGAAGACCTGATGGAAGAGCTCAGATCTGCTAGCTACAGCGCTGCCCGACAAGAACTAGAAGCAATTAAGACATTTGCTCAGGCGCATGCGGCTGACTTCACTGAACTCAAACAGTGGGATGTGCCTTTCTGGATGGAGCGCATGAGAGAAGAACAGTTTGATCTCAACGATGAAGCCCTACGTCCTTACTTTTCGCTGCCTAACGTTTTGCAAGGGCTGTTCGGCTTAGCTGAGCGCCTATTCAATATCACAATTTCAGCCGATGACGGCAGTGCCCCTGTCTGGCACCCAGACGTTCGCTATTTTCAGGTGAGCGATAGTACCACCCAAGAAACAATCGCTCATTTCTATCTAGACCCATATAGTCGACCCGCAGAAAAACGTGGTGGTGCCTGGATGGATGAATGCATCGTCAGGGCAAAAGTGACTGAGAATAACCAGTCTCAGGTTCGCCTGCCTGTTGCCTATCTGGTGTGCAACCAGTCTCCGCCAGTAGACGGTAAGCCTAGCCTCATGACTTTCCGCGAAGTAG
Source organism: cf. Phormidesmis sp. LEGE 11477 (assembly GCF_015207105.1). GTDB lineage: Bacteria > Cyanobacteriota > Cyanobacteriia > Phormidesmidales > Phormidesmidaceae > Phormidesmis. The sequence goes on along the minus strand of NZ_JADEXO010000065.1, from coordinate 13,571 downwards.
AGACGCTCTTTCACGAGTTTGGCCATGGCCTACAGCATATGCTCACTAGCGTGGATTACGCAGGTGCGGCTGGCATCAACAACGTGGAATGGGATGCGGTAGAGCTGCCTAGCCAGTTTATGGAGAACTGGTGCTATGAGCGCGAAACCCTTTTCGGTATGGCACAGCATTATGAAACGGGAGAGCCGCTGCCTGAGGCCGACTATCAAAAGCTGCTAGCGGCCCGTCACTTTATGACGGGTAATGCAATTTTGCGTCAGGTTAATTTTGGCTGGGTCGATATGGCGCTGCATGCTGACTATAGGAAAGATGGAGACGAGTCGGTTTGGCAGGTGCGCGATCGCATCGCTAAAAAGACGACCATCATGCCACCGCTGTCTGAAGATGCCGCGCTATGTAGCTTCGGGCATATTTTTGCGGGAGGATATGCAGCGGGCTACTACAGCTACTTCTGGGCCGAAGTGCTCAGCGCTGATGCTTTCTCTGCCTTTGAAGAAGCTGGCCTAGAAAACAAGGCAAAAGTCGCCACCATTGGCCGCAAATTTAGAGACACCGTTTTGTCATTGGGCGGCAGTCGTCATCCGATGGAAGTGTTTAAATCTTTTAGAGGAAGAGAACCTAGCACTCAAGCCCTATTGCGCCATCGAGGACTTGTTTCGTAGATAAATCCGCCAGATGACGGATGGCAATAATAGGTCTTGAGTGAAAATCGGAAGTGATACCACAGAGCGGTCAGTAGAAATATGTATAAGCTTTGTTCAATTAGGCCATGTAGCGGCGGATAAATCCTGGTTGTAATTAACTTTTGTAAATGATGAAGTCTACCTTTTTCGTGGATTTTATATAGGTTTGAGCCATTTCAGGAAGTGAAACCGAATCTGTTAGACGCATAAATACTGACTATTGGTGTCGGTCAATCGTGTTTCTACGGACAACAAGTATCAAGGCTAACTGTTACATTTGCATGAAAGGTATTGCTTCGTACGAAATGCGTGCTTTTACTCATATTTCATCTAGATGACCGCCGCATCATCTTTCACTATGACTTATAAAAAAATGCCAAGAGCTATAACAAATGTTGTTGCTTGGTACTGGCCTAACTCTTCAGATGTCAGATATACAAGCAATCAATCTCACTCAACTGATCAATTCGATCTGATTTTACAAACGCTTACTAATAAAGGCTGTCAGGTTAGCATCAAAAGATGGCTCGATCAGATTGTCGATGCCACCACTGAACAAACGCCCGATCTATTGCTAATTAGTTTGCAAACAGCAGGTGAACAGGGGTATTACCTTTGTCAGGAACTCCGTCGGCAGGCGATCGCACAGCACCTACCGATTGTTTTCGTCGGCTCTAGAGACAGTGACCAAGAAAGGAGTGAGGCGCTGCGCTGTGGTGGCAACGACTACCTGCAGTTGCCGGTAACCTCAGAGGACTGCTGGCTGAGGCTAAAGCACCATCTTTCTACGGCTCAGCTAGTGCGCCGGCTACAGGCAGATCAGCTTGATTTGACCAAACGAATTGGAGAATACAGTCGCGTTCTAGAGCAGCAAGAAGAGCTCAAAGCTTCACTGACTCAGGAGAATCAGACGCTACAGCAGTTGGCTTTTGTCGATGGATTAACGCAGGTATCCAATCGGCGTGGCTTCAATCAAAATATTTCAGCCCGCTGGGAAGAAGCAAGAGAAAAAGGACAGCGGATTTCACTGTTGTTTTGTGACATCGACTACTTTAAGGGCTACAACGATACCTATGGTCATGTGGCTGGGGATGCCTGCTTGCAAACGGTGGCGGCAGCCCTGCAGCGGGGGGCGCGTCGATATAATGATCAGGTGGCTCGGGTCGCTCGCTATGGCGGTGAAGAGTTTGCTGTCTTGCTGCCTAACACCGATGCAGAGGGAGCGCGAAAAGTGGCTCTGGCGATTCAAGAAGAGATTGCTAAGGCCCAAATTCCGCATAAAGGTTCTTTGATCAAGCCATTTCTCAGCTTGAGTATTGGCATTTCTACCCTGCGGCCTGCTCAGCTAGAGCACTGTGCCTACGAAGATTTGATCAGATGTGCAGACGACGCGCTATACAGCGCTAAGCTGCAGGGACGCGACTGTACTTTCCTAAACACTACTCAGCCCAAGCAGCTTGTGGCTGAAGAATCTACTCAACTCTGGGAGGCATCTGTCAACTACCAAAGAAGAATCTGTAAAAAGAGTGGCTTCAAGCAGAGTACTGCAAGCTAAGGGTGACTGCGATAGAGCGAGCTGCGATGAAACGGGAATTAAGCGCAGAGTCGTTTTAGAGCAGAGTCATTTCTTCGGCTGCTTTGCTTGCTGATGGATTTTTGGCGAGGAAAAGGTCTGAAATTTCCTAAGGTTGGCGCTGCGACAGTAGACTATAGAGCGTTGTGACAGAGCCTGATGGCGGAGCGCTATAACAGTTACTAAAGCAGTAGGGCCATATCCATACATATATATAGCTAGCTAGCTAGCTAGTGCTGGATGCATCCGCATCGCTAGCAGACCACTTTGCCCTACAGCCGCCATCCCATATAAGTAGTGCGTTACGGAGGAGAAGAGCTAACTTGTGCCCAATAGCAATACGACCACCAGTGCTCAGCCAGCCTCTAGAGAACCATCACGACACGAACTAAGGGAGTTGGTGCGATCACAGCTTCAGGTGCTTCTAGAGCAGGATAACTTCCGAGGGGCCAAAGCCTTGCTGGTGCCTGTGCAGCCAGCCGATATCGCCGAAGCTATTGAGGGATTGCCCGACACTATGCAGGCGATCGCCTTTCGCCTGCTCTCTAAAGATGAGGCGATCGAAGTCTACGAGAACCTCGACTCCTCTGTTCAGCAGTCCTTGATCGAAGAATTCAAACGTCAAGATCTGATCGACATCGTTGATAAGATGTCGCCTGACGATCGCGCCCGGCTGTTTGATGAGCTGCCTGCTAAAGTCGTGCGTCGCCTGCTCGAACAGCTTAGCTTGCAAGAGCGCCAGTCCACTGCCCTACTGCTTGGCTACGAAGCCCAGACCGCTGGCCGGATTATGACGCCAGAGTACGTAGCGCTCAAAGAAAATTGGACGGTGGGTAGAGCGCTCGATCACATCAGGGCTCAGGCCGAACTCAGCGAAATGGTCTACTACGTCTTTGTCACTAATTTTGCTCGCCAGTTAACCGGTATCCTATCGCTGCGCCAGCTCGTCGTAGGCGGTGCTGAACAGACCATTGGCGAAATCATGACTCGTGAAGTGGTTTCTGTGCAGACCAGCGCTGACCAAGAAGAGGTTGCCCGGATAATTCAGCGCTACGACTTTCTAGCTGTTCCTGTGGTGGATACAGAAAATAGACTGGTAGGGATCATCACCGTAGATGACGTGATCGATATTCTAGAAGAAGAAGCCACTGAAGATATCTATACCCTAGGTGGTGTCCAATCGGGAGGAGATAACTACTTTCAAAGCAATCTGCTAGACGTGGCGCGTAAGCGAGTCGTTTGGCTATCTGTTTTATTGATTACGAATACGGTCACCGCTGCGGTGATTCAGTCTCAGCAGGATATCTTGCAAAAGGTGGTAGCACTAGCTGCCTTTATTCCGCTGCTAATCGGCACTGGCGGCAATGTGGGCGCGCAGTCTTCTACGGTTGTGATTCGGGGATTGAATACCGACGAGCTGAAAATTAAAGACGCGGTCACTGTCATCCGCCGCGAAGCGGTGGCGGGTGCCTTTTTGGGCCTAATGCTAGCTATCGTCGTGACTGGGTGGGCCTATGTGCTTCAGGGCGCAGAGCTCTCCCACCTACCTATTGCTTTGACGGTGGGCATCTCACTGATTGGTATCTCAGTGTTGGCTTCTAGTGCGGGGGCCGCGCTGCCCTTCTTATTTCAGTCGCTAGGGTTGGATCCAGCGCTGATGTCGGCACCTTTTATTACCACCGTAGTCGATGTTCTAGGGGTTTTGATCTATCTCAACCTAGCTCGCTACATTCTGCGGCTCTAGTCGATACCGTTGCTCGGTATCAAACATGACCTAGCCAATTTGATATAGTTTCTACAGATGTGAGAGATTCAACACAAAATATGTTCTGATATGGTCAGCTTTGCTTCTAGCCCAGCGCTCAGGTGAAAGATTTCAGCGTGCAGAACTCAGGGCATAGAACTTAAGGTATAGAACTCAAGGCATAGATAAAAGCCGAGATGCAAAGAATTGTTTAAAGTGTGTATATACTGGCCAGTGTGTGCTGGCAGATCAGGTGAGCTGTGCTGCAAAAATTCAAGCAAGACATCAAAAATGACTTGATCGCGGGGTTAGTCGTTATCATTCCGCTGGCGACTACGATTTGGCTGACGATCAATGTTGCCACCTGGGTAGTTCGCTTTCTTACTCGCGTTCCCAATCGGCTGAATCCTTTTACCGAGCTAAATCCTTTTGTAGGGTATCTAATCAATCTGGTCGTCGGCTTTTCGGTGCCTTTGCTGGCAATTTTGCTAATTGGCCTGATGGCTAGAAACTTTGCTGGTCGCTGGCTGCTGGATTTAGGCGAGCGGATTGTGCAGTCGATTCCGCTGGCAGGTTCGGTTTATAAGACTATTCAGCAGCTTTTGCAGACTATCTTTCAAGATTCTAAGAGTCGGTTTCGCCGGGTCGTGCTAATCGAATATCCTCGTCGTGGCCTGTGGGCGATCGCATTTGTGACTGGGGCCGCTGTTACCGATACGCCTGGTAAAATGCTGAGCGTCTTTATCCCCACCACGCCTAATCCTACTAGCGGCTGGTATGCTGTCGTATCAGAAGACGACATTCTCAATCTATCTATTTCCGTGGAAGAGGCCTTCAAAGTTTTACTCTCTGGTGGCATCGTTGGCCCAAATCTAGCTGCCGAAATCCCAGCGAGTCGGCTAAACAACGACCAGACCCAGACGCTGCCTGCAAGTACTCCTTCATCGCTACCGGCTGAAAGCGTCATGGCTCAGCCGCATCAACCTCTAAACGCGATGCCCGAAGACAACTAGGGCTAAGTGCGGATATTAGCTGAGCAGTTATTTAGAGGCTTTGCGCGCATCTATACTAGGCATTCCCCAGCTATAGAGAAGCTAGGCATTCAGAGAAAGGCTGATAGAATAGCTGAACTTCAAGTTTGACGGTACGGAATGAAAGCGCGCTCTATCGCTCGTGAACTGGCCCTTCTAGGCGTTAGCCAGCTCGCTGATAATCTCTCTAAAAGACAGACTTCGATCAGACCTGCGGCTGATTACTCTAAAAAGCAGATAGATGGATTGCTGCTCAAGGCGCTGACGGCTCTAGGCGCGGATGCCAGAGAGGGGATAGAGTCCGCTGAAGGTGAATTGCAGCGTGGTGAAAGGCTGATTCTAGAAAGTGAAACGCGCACAGTCGATTCTAAAGCGGTGCGATGGCAGGGCCACTCCTCTGGAGTATCGCGCATACAGCCGGCTATTCCCCTGCTCAAGACAGCTATCAACCAAATAGGAGAAAAATTGGAGCTGCTGCTGTTTGCTCAGCAGAACAGTAAGGAGATGACGACGGTGCGTCAATCGCTAGAATCTGCTGCCAAAAGTGTAGAATCTGCCGATCGGTTGCTGATCGATCATGAGCAAAAGGTCGCTGATATTGAAGCAGTGCGATCGCAACTTCAAAGCGCGATCGTCACCGCCAAAGTCACAATTGCAAAGATCAGAACCACTTTAGATCCTGAGCAGCTTGCGGCCTTGCTGAGCCGCGATGAGATCCGTAGCTACGCCTGTGAACTGACAGCCAGCTGGATTCGCTACCAAGAAGCGATCGACGCTCAGCTAAACGATGCTATGGAAAAGTGGAGCATCCGCCGCCTAGCTCGTGTCGATAGAGACATTTTGCGGCTCGCCATGATCGAAATCGTCCATATGGATGTGCCCAAAAAAGTTGCGATTGATGAAGCGATAGAAATGGCCAAACGCTACAGTGATGAAGAGGGCTATCGCTTTATCAACGGGGTACTGCGCCGTACGACTGATAAGCTATAAGCAGTTAAGTTACATAGAGTGAGTTTTACAAGGGTGAGTTTAGGGTAATGGCAGCTTTCAACTGGTTTAAACGCAGCTATGAGGAGCCCAAAGACCCCAAAGAATCCGCCAGCGAGAACGCCAGCAAGGTCGAACCGGAGCAGCCAGTTGAAGAAAAGCAGGAAGAAACGCCTGCGAGCTCAGAAGACTATCTAAACTGGGCAAAGGCTGCCTATCAAAATATTCAGTCTCGCCAAACCCAAAGCGAGACACAAAGTACGGAAGCTGAGCAGACTCAGGCACCAGAAGATACTGAAAAAGAGACTGTTGAAGACAGCTCTACTCAGGACGAAGCCTTCAAAGAAACCGCCTCTGAAGACGCCGCTCAACCTGTTGAAGCAGCCGCTACGGTTGAAGCTTCTACGGCTGAAGTCTCTGAACCTGTCGCAGAAACTGAGCCCGATGTAGAAGCAGTCGATACGGAACCAAGCTCTACAGAATCAGGCTCTACAGAAGCAACCGAAACTGACTTTCCTGAAGCAGACGCTCCTGTAGTAGCAGCTACCGACGCTGCTAGCACGGAAGTAACTGGCACTGAGGACGCTGATGCCGAGGCCACTGAAGTAGAAACCGAAGCAGACTCTGTAGCTGCTCGGCCTTTTTGGGCGGCTCAAGCTGAACAAGAACGCATCGCCCGACTAGAACGTCTGCAAGCCGAAGCGATTCTAGAACCCGAACCTGAACCTGCTGCGCCTGAGCAGGAATTTGTTCCGCTCGATATCGACCTAGATGAAGCCTTCTTATGGTCAGCAGAGGTCTTGGCTTCTCAGGGGCGTCGCCCTGATCAGATCTCTGTAGAAGAAATTACCTGGCTCAACAAATTACGCCAAGGGCTCGATAAAACCCGCCGAGGTCTGGTCAACCAGCTCAAATCTATTGTGGGGCAGGGGCCGCTGAACGATGAAGCGGTTGATGAAATCGAAGCTCTGCTGCTTCAAGCTGACGTGGGCGTGGCGGCGACTGACAAAATTATCTCTGCGCTTCAGTCTAAGCTTAAAGAAGAAACGCTGCCGCCAGAGCAGGCAATCGGCTATCTAAAATCGCTGCTACGCGACATGCTAGAAGCGCCGCTCGAAGGCGAGCACAACCTGACCTTTACCCCAGAAAAAGATAAGCTCAGCATCTGGCTGATGACCGGCGTGAACGGCGCGGGCAAAACGACCACGATTGGCAAACTGGCTCACATTGCAACGAAATCAGAGTTTAAGTGTCTGATTGGCGCTGCGGATACTTTTCGGGCGGCGGCTGTGGAACAGGTGAAGGTTTGGGGCGATCGCAGTGGCGTAGAGGTGATCGCCAATCCCGGCAAAAACACCGACCCTGCCGCAGTGGTCTTCGATGCTATCAGCGCGGCCAACTCTCGCGATATTGAGCTACTGCTAATTGACACCGCCGGACGGCTGCAAAACAAAAAGAACCTGATGGACGAGCTGTCAAAAGTTCGCAAAATCATCGATAAAAAAGCGCCCGATGCCAACGTTGAATCTCTGCTTGTCTTGGACGCGACTTTGGGACAGAACGGCCTGCGGCAGGCTCAGGTGTTTGCCGAAGCTGCCCAGCTTAGCGGCGTTGTGCTCACCAAACTAGATGGCACCGCTAGAGGCGGCGTTGCCTTAGCCGTCGTCGAACAGCTCGGCCTGCCTATTCGCTTTATCGGTGCCGGGGAAGGTATCGAAGATTTGCGACCTTTTTCTAGCTATGAATTTATTGAAGCCCTGCTGAGCGGTTGAGGGAATGCCTTTTTCTGTTGCCGTATCTACAGTTAAGATCAAGTAAGACAAGACCCACTTGAGGCGTTAGCTATGCTGTCATCATCCATAGCCAAAGATCTACCGAACGCTATCGATCTGCCTTGTTCTGACGATATACCTGTGGATAACGAAGATCAAAATCTATTACCCAACCTCCTGCTGATGCTACTGGCTCATCTGTGGTCAGATCGGCAGGACTGGTACTTTGGGGTGGATATGGCGGTGTATCACACCACCGGGGTGAGTCCAAAAGTGCCAGTGGTTCCAGATGGATTTCTGAGCTTAGGGGTCGAAAGAAAAAAGGGAGGTAAGTCCCGGAGAAGCTATGTGGTCTGGGACGAGCAAGATATTGTTCCAATGATGACTTTGGAAATGGTGTCTCACCAGCCTGGTGGTGAATATGAAGAGAAGCTAGCTATCTACGCTAAGTTAGGCGTGCTTTACTACATAGTCTATAACTCAGAGTATTGGCAACGAGACAGACATCAGCCATTAGAAATATACAAGTTGGTGGCAGGTAGCTATCAGCTGCAGATTGGCGAACCCTATTGGATGCCGGAAGTCGGATTGGCAATCGGTCGCTATCAAGGTGAATTTGGTGGATTGTCTCAAGAAATACTGACCTGGTACGACGCTCAGGGAAATCGACATTTGAGTGCTGCTGAGCAGGCTAATCAGGAAAAAGAGCGATTGGCTGCTTTCTTGCGATCGCAAGGCTTTGACCCAGAGAACCTACCTGAAACCTAAACGATTGCGATGTCAATATTTGTAGTTGTTTTTCGGTAAACGCTTAGTAACAAAAAATACGTGCCGGGCATAGTAAATTCATCACTTCTACTCCGTTGTGATATTCGTATGTTTAAGTACTTGGCTAGAAAAATATGGGCTTGATAATATCCATCGCAAAATTCTGTGCTTGGTCTGCTGCCATTATCATGACAGTCGCTACTCTTTTATTTCTGATATCAATTGGAAAGTTTCTTGTGTACGTAGTTTTCGGTCTATTCTTCGCTTGGCTATTCTTCTACACAGTTTCTGATGAATCAAGACTGCGGTCTGCTGTGTTTACCTTCTTCCAGCAGTGAGGCAGATTATACAGGATAACGTTAAATACTTCTTTGAGTAGATAAAGCAGCAACCAGTTATGTGTTGAGAACAACTCCCCAACGCTAGCTGGTTGGATAGCCTATAGGGCTACCCTCACAAAGTTTTAGCTGGAAGGTCTGCTTTCCTATCTATGTGGATGGCAGGCTTTAATTTTTTAATCGCTACCTAAAACACCTGATTCCATTCATAGATAGAATATTCCGTCCAGATCCCATTTTGCCAATACGGATCGCCTTCTACTAGCTGACGCACTGCGTCCTTACTTTCGGCTTCGTAGGTGCCAAACACCTTAGTGTTATCCACCGTCGGCCCTAGCGCGGTGAGCAATCCTTTTTCTTTCTGATCGCTGAGCCCTTTGAGGTGAGCCTCCCGATAGGGGCCACGTTTTTCTAGCGCGTTCTCGCAGTAGCTGCCCCACATCACAAACTTAGCCATAGAACTTAGCCATAGATGATCAACTTTTAGACGATTAACTTTTTAGCGTATGAGCCTCTATCAAATCACACAATCTCAAACGTCACGCCATAGGTTTGCAAAAGATCGCAGGTGGTATGGTCTACCACATTCGTATCACTCAGCTCTAGATTGTAGAAATTGACCGTTTCATCATCGAAGTAAGGGCCTGCGTGCCAGGTGCCCACCTCCAGCTTGACAAAGCAGTCCCCTGGAATTTCAAAAACCTTAATGTCGTCTGGACTAGGCAAAGGTGCCTCGCTCGGCGGGGCGACTCCTAAAAACCAAGTGCGACCTTCTAAAGCGCCTAGACACTGGGTACATCCACCGTGACGAGTGATCTGATGAAACAGCCGTCCGCGTTGATGTAGCGCCATGATGTAGAACCGAGGCGTGCCTGCTTCTAACCTGAGCTGAGCATCTTGTGGATTAAATGGAACGTTATCTGGCTGTGGCAAAATTAGCTGACCAAACGGCTGAAACGTTTCAGCGGTAATTGGGATCGCCTGAATGGATCGAGTGGTGATTGAGTTGAGCATAGGGGAGCTGACCATAGAGCAAGCGCTAATGACATCATCACGAAGTTATAAGCTTTATCGCCAAAGCCTATCGGTATTATTCTAGAGAAAGCATAATCGTATTTCTGCTTAGACTTTTCATTTCCTTCATCAAACGCGATTTTCCATGGACGACAAACTCATGCTGATGATTCCGGGCCCGACACCGGTTCCCGAAAAAGTACTGCTGGCAATGGCTAAGCATCCTATTGGGCATCGCAGCGGTGAATTTAGTCAGATTATCGCGGAGACCAATGCCAATCTAAAGTGGCTGTTTCAAACCAAAAATCATGTGCTGGCACTCGCTGCTAGCGGCACAGGTACAGTAGAAGCGGCGATTATTAATTTTTTGAGCGCGGGCGATCGCGTCCTAGTCGGCAGCAACGGCAAATTCGGCGAACGCTGGGTTCAAATTGCCAACGCCTATGGCCTAGATGTGCAGGCCATCAAAGCCGACTGGGGCACTCCGCTCAACCCAGATGACTTTGCTAAAGAATTAAAAGCCGACAGCGACAAGAAAATTAAAGCTGTCATCATCACCCACAGTGAAACCTCTACAGGCGTTCTCAACGACCTAGAGGCGATCAACAAACTTGTCAAAGACCATGGCGAAGCGTTAATTATCGTCGATGCTGTCACTAGCCTAGGCTCGTACAACATTCCTGTCGATGAATGGGGGATTGACGTCATCGCCTCGGGTTCGCAAAAGGGCTTCATGCTGCCGCCAGGATTAGGCTTTGTCACTGTTAGCGATCAGGCATGGACGGCCTACGAGAGCGCAACTTTGCCAAAGTTCTATCTAGACCTAGGCAAGTATCGCAAGTCTGCCGACAAAGACAGCACCCCCTTCACCCCGCCGGTCAATCTCTATTTCGGCATGAAAGTGGCGCTAGAGATGATGAAAGCAGAAGGCTTAGACAGTATCTTCGCTCGTCACGCTCGCCACAGAGAAGCTGCCCGCGCTGCGATGAAAGCACTAGGCTTACCGCTGTTTGCGCCAGATACGCATGCGAGTCCGGCGGTGACTTCGGTGGTGCCCGATGGCCTTGACGCCGAGAAAATTCGCTCGGTGATGAAGAACCGCTTTGATATTGCGCTAGCGGGCGGACAAGATCACATGAAGGGCAAGATGTTTCGGATGGGGCACTTAGGATTTGTGAGCGATCGCGATATTCTCTGTGCTGTGAGCGCGTTGGAAGCTACGCTCGCTGAGCTTGGTCACACTACAAAGGAAAGCGGTGTGGCTGCTGCTAGCGAGAAGCTTCAGTAGTATTCAGCGATACAAGAGAGACTACACCTGCTTTCGTAAGAGGCTAATCACTTCTCCGGGGGCGGGTGGAATTACTAGCGGGTCTTGGATGGCGATCGCGCGGCTCCAAAGTCCGGTCTCGGTGTAGCGCAGTATGTGCAGCAGGTGGATGGTTTGCCGTACGGCCTCTGGACTGCCGAGCAGGATATGCCGAACATGCGAGCGGCTAGGTCGAACCGGTGGCGGGGTGATCTGAGAAAAGCCTGAGGCGGCGAGCGGATTGAACTGGCTAGACGGGCTGTGGCTAGCGATCCTAACGGGATGTTGGACAGTCGTGAATCTGTTCATGGTTGGTTTCTAAGTCTCTTTTGAGGTCTTTCTGTGATGTTTGATTCAGAAGAAACTTAAAAACTTAGCCACCCCAACTTGCCAAGAGTTAGGGTGGCTATGCAATCATGTGCATAACCTCCTATCTGCGAGTTTCAGACTGGGGGCGAGTTGCTATCGGTGGGTGCAACCATCGGTAGCAACGACTAAGTTTTTAAGAGATGTGGTGGAGCGCGATCGCATTGCCACCGAAATCAGCCTATCAGTATGCTTTCAAACGTGTCAATTGATTCACATCGAATTTGGCATCGAATCATTGCAAACCCGTAGCCCCTAAACAGCCTCGTCTGGATCAACGCCTAACGCTCTCAACCTGTCAGCCAGCTGCTGAGCCTTTTGCTGAGCTTCATCCCGCTCTTGCTGAGCTTCATCCCGCTCTTGCTGTGCCGTGTCTCGTTCTTGCTGACTCAGTGTCCACTGCTGCTCTACTTCTCTGCGGTTTAACAGGTACAGTCCAGTCTGCGGATCGTAGAATCTCAGAGATTTGGGAAGAGGAACGATGCCGATTAGCGCTTGCTCTGGTCTGAGCTGTAGATCTAGGCCGAGCACTTTGCTAGATAAATAAGAGATACCCTCTGCCGTCTCCTGACGTGATAGCGGTTGATACTGTCCGTTAACTAGGGTTCTACCCTTTAGCTGTGGTTTTAGATAGTCGGCGGTCGGGTCGTATTGAAAATATTCTTGGACGCCTAAGCTGGCGTACAGCTGCGGCTTCTCCACTTCGTCTTTTTTCTGGGTAGATTCGGAGGTGATTTCTAGCACGAAGCTGGGAAGTTTGTTGCCTTCCTGCCAGGTTTTGTAGCTTTTGCGCTGGCGGGCGCTGACACCGAATACGACGAAGACGTCTGGCGATACGACTGCCTTCGGGTTGCCTTGTTCGTAGTAGATGAACAGATTGCCGGATACGTAGACCTGGCGGCGGCTCTGAAAGTAGAGGCGGAGGACTTCGACGGCGTAGATTAGATAGTCGCGGGTGGCGTCGCTTTCGGACATGGGTTGACCGTCGGTATCTGGATAGATGGCTGTGTCGCGAGTTAGCTTGGCAGTATCCATCGGATGGAGATCCTTTAGCTGTGGTTATCTCATTTTAGCTGGCGATTTTGGCCGTCGTTCGTGGAAGTCTGAAGACCGAGGCGGGTAGAGGTGATGATGAACCCAGCTTAGAGGTTACGCTCGGCGCTCAGGCTGTCAGAGAAAGCTTCGCAGTCTTGTTTGAGGGCGGCGAAGGCATTGGGTAAGGCTGCGACGAGGGGTTGAATGCGATCGCCTTTAAGCTGCATTGTATAGATGTTTCTGACGACATGCCTGAACGCGCAGTAGTCTTCGAGCAGTGTGCGAGTGGCAGGCGTGATGACCGGTTGACGCAGGTCAGGCAAGCTAGCGGACATTTGGCGCAGTAATCGGCGATGCCAGTCTGATTCGGTGGGTAGGTTGCTGTCTATGTCGCGGGCGATTTCCCTAAAGATTCGTTCGGCTCCAGAATAAAAGCTATGGAGATTCAGGGCTAGTGTGCCTAGATAATCTTCGTCTTGAGTTTGCAGATATTTGATGAGTAGCTGCTGGGTGTTTTCTGTCAGCTGAGCAAGTTCGTTTAGGTTTTGACGGATGAGCCCGATGAGGGGGGCGTGGTGAGTGCTCATGCTGTGTGAAAAATAAGTATCGACAGATAGCGGTACAGCAGATTGTGATGTATCGGATAGCTCAATGCCTGTTCGTACAATAGACTGACGAAGTGAGAGCGGTGCCTGTTCAAACAAGACTAAATCAATAGAAAAAGCTGAATCTAGTTTGAATAACCGAGAAATAGCTTTGCAGTAGGCGTGGTTGGGCAAGCCCCAAACGGCCAGATCTATATCGGAGCTAGGCCGTATATGCTGGGCGTGAAGCATGGAGCCAAAGAGAACAATTTTTGTGGCGGCGAATTCTTTTCTGAGCAGTTGCGCTGCTTGCTGGGCCGTTTGCCAGCCGAGCTGCTGACGTAGTTGCTGTGGGGGTGGGGTTTCTAGC
>NZ_JADEXO010000201.1 GCF_015207105.1 cf. Phormidesmis sp. LEGE 11477 | reverse complement strand
AGCCGCTACAAACTCTATCAATTTAGCGTATAGAAAACTCTATCAATTTGGCGTACAGCCGCTGCAAACTCTATCAATTTAGCGTATAGAAAACTCTATCAATTTGGCGTATTTTTATGCCCTCAATTTGACGTATTAAGATTCTCAAACCGTTGTAGTTAGCCGCTTTCGGTGGTATCGTCTCGATATTAAAACAGATGCACTATTCGTCATGGGTGAGTGGTTCATCTGCCAGCCGACTAAAGGTATGAGGGGTGTGTTTTGGAAAGCTAATCTACACAAAATGACTGTTTTGTAGGGCCTTTTTATGCAGTCGAAATGCTTGGCTGACATACGAAAGAACCTGACCTTTATCAATCATTCAGACGAGCTTCTGGGAAAAAGAAGCTTTATAAGAAGCAGCCTTTATTAGATGAGATAAAGACCACACTGCTTGTGCATCTGTCCTAAACATACCCATCAAACTATTAATTTCATGGAAAAGTCATATATGACTTTTCTTTCCCTCATGAAAGTTATATACTTTTGATGTTTTCAGTAAAGGTATGGAGATAAGTTTATGTAGAAAAGTACTGATACCAACTAAGCCCCAGCTGCGGTAACAGCCAGGGCTCAGTTGATGCATTTGCATAGGTTGAGGAAACCCAAAACAAGCCATCGCTCTGGATATTTCCATCAGCTTTATAGAACGTTAGGACCTAATGGGTCCTAACGACTCAGCCGTAGTCAATTCTAGCAGCACGGCGCTTTGTGCTGCAATTTTTTGCGGCTCTATCAACCCCTTCGAGATAGAGAAAATGCAATCACCTGCGACTGCTAAGCAGAACGGAATTAAACGCGCTGCTAAGAAAGGATCTTCAGATCCGCTACCAAAAGACTTAAAGGGTCAGCATCTGTGCGAGATTTTCGGCAGTTACCTGTACTGCACTATCTATGCAGACATGCCCGCAGACACTAGAGAAAAGCCAGAATGGCATACTCAGCGACGATATAAGTTAAAGAGCCGGGTTCTTTATAGAGATTGGCAAGATGCCGAAAAGCTAATTGGCGTAAGACCAGGGCATACGATCGCCTACGCGCTACTTGATATTGATATCAATAGCCCTTACCACCCAAAGCAAGATGCAAACGCGATCGCCCGCATAGAAGCCGCACTAGAAACGATCGGTATCACTAGAACCATCAGAATCCGCAGCAGTTGGAGTGAAGGCATACACCTTTATCTCCCCTTACCTGAGCCTGTTAAGACGTTTGATCTTGCGGTCTCTCTTAAAAACTGCCTGGAACCTCAGGGATTCAAGTTCAAAGCGGGACACCTAGAGTGCTTCCCGAATGTCAAAGCTTACGGCAACACGATCAAGATAGAGTATCTCGCCCATAGGCTACCGCTACAGCCAGCTAGTGGATCTTGCCTTTTAGATGAGGCTTTCAACCCGTCGAGTAATAAGCTAAAGGACTTTCTACAGCGCTGGGATATCGCTGCCACTGGTCAAGATATCATCACCCTCAAGCAAGCGCTGCCGTTAGCGCGTAAAAACCGATTTAAGAGAATACGCCGCCGCCTCAACAAGATCGATAGCTGGAAGCAGGATTTAGAAACTGTCCTGGCCGAAGGATGGACAGGACATGGACAAACAAACCAATTGCTCAAAGAGATTGGCTGCTATGGGCATGTGTTTTTAGGTCACTCCCAAGAGGAGCTGGTGGACTTTATCTATCGGCAGGCAATCTCTAGCCCTGGCTATGGAAAGTGGTGCCGCCACCAGCATGAAATCAGATTGCGATCGCGCGTCTGGGCCACTGCCGTGGAACAGTACTACTGGCCAATCGGCACTTACGACACAAAGCATCGAGATCACAAGGAGGCCGCGAACAATATCGCGCCCTTCAACAGCGTGAGGGCCCAGAATGCGCGCGAAAGCATTAAAGCAGCCGTTCAGCATCTTGAAGCTACGGGGAGCCTACCAGATAAGGCGACAGAGCGCTCCTACGCAGTTAGACAGGCTCAATCGGAGCTAGGAAGAAGTTCCAGCAGCCTGGAAACACTTTACAAGGTGGAAAACAAAAAGCTTTGGCATCCTGATCTCTATTCTGGCTACTGCTCCGAGGGCAAGCCGATCAAGCCGCCCGTAATCGACGAGACCAATAGCCTTTCGGAGACTAAAGCGGTCACAACAGGTAAGTCTGTAGAACATCTGAAACCTTCTGAAATCAAGGGATTACGGACTGAGGAAGAGATAATGAAGTGTACGGGCTGCGTAGATGAGGTCTTCTCGCTCTCGAAAACGAAGTTTTACTCCGGAAAGGGGGGTGCGGGGGGGATTAAAAGTTTTCCACAGGAGAAATCAAACACTGTTGCCTTGTTTAGAGAAAGTGCTGACATGGCCGATGCTGTTAAGCCAACTTCTCATGCTCAGGCAGTCGATTTAACAGCATCAAAGTCTCCAACGATAAAGCCAGCTCCTGTACTAAGGTCAAGCAAAAAAACCACCTTGGAAAAAGGAATCTCTAAGACTGTTAGCCAGACTATTAAAGCTATCCAAACCACAGTTCAAAAACTAGGTTGGCCGATTGAGAAGATCAATCTCTTTATTAGTCAGAAGTTTAAAGGAAAGCGACGGGCGCAGCTGTCTGATGAAGAGCTCGTTGAGCTTCTGTATCATTTGCGAGTGCAATGCTTAGAGTGCAAGAAACTGGAGGCTTCTTAGCTAGAGCAATAACTGAATGCCAGGCACTGCTTCACTCTCAGCCGTTGGGGTTGCTGCACTAGCTGCACTATATGTGTGTAATACCAGCCAAGTCTCAACAGCCATCAGCGCATTTATTCGTGTTACTATTGAAAATAAACAAAAAGTAACACGAATAAACAATGGATATTCGTAGGCAGCTGCAATTAGAGATTGACAATCTTCAGGGCCAGATCTCCGCGCTCAAAGAAAAGGGGCCTTTTCTTCAGGGCGTCCGACTAGAGCGCACTGCCGCTGGAGGGACTGCATCTTTGGAGGCAAAAGAAAGCTGCAAGTATGCCAGGCTCAGAGCTGGTAAAGGAAAGCTTCTCGATAACGGAAAGAAGTCAAAGTATATTCCTGTACATGAAATAGAAAAGTACGAGACGATGTGCGCTCGGGGTAAGGCAATCGGCAGACTAGAGCGAGAGGTTCTAAAAAAGGAACAAGGGCTGAAGCGAATTGAGGCGATCGCTGCTAGTCTCCAGCTCAAGTAGTTCAGTTCCGAGACTACTCGAATAGCAAATCTTCATTCCTCGGCCAAATTAGAACCTAGCAGACAGCTCTAATGCTAGACACCTCGGGGGTCCAGAGCGGAACCTCTACAAATATTATTCGTGTTACTTCTATATATTTTTTTAAAGTAACACGAATACCTGCTGAGACCTTGATCAGTCAGTGTCTAGCCAATGAAAGACCATGCGTTCTTGAGGTCTAGGCCCATGTGGTTTTCCTCTTCCTGCCAAGGTTTCCATCCGCTCAGCAATCTCCTGCCAGTCTCCCGGCAAAGCCCAAACTGCTTCTGTTAGCTTTACTGGAATATCTTCCGGTACAGTTTCCATAAACACCCATTTCTTGAACTCATTTGGCACATCCCACAGCAACAAATGAATCTGCGACCATCGGTTGAGGGGGTGCTCGCTCAGTAGCGAACCGATGAGTCCGACTCCACCTACTTTGTGCTCAGTGACCAGTCGCTGAGCAATTTCTCTGGCCTGTTGCCACCACTGCGACTTTCGCTCCGCGTCCTGCTGTTGCTCTCTGGTGACTCGTCGTAGCACGCGTACCCACTCGTAGCCAGAAATCAGCTTAACGGTTTCAACAAGACCCAGGCTCATAAGCAGCATGGCGATCGCATTTCTAGTCCCCGTTTCTCCACCAATCAGCGGGAAAGGCCCACTTTCGAGCTTAGTCTCTGGGCACCAGGATATAAACTGCTCTGGGCTGATAGACACTGGGTTCAATCCAACCATCGGTACAAACGGTAGGCTCCCATAGCTCAGTTCTGTACCGGGTTCTTTGCGAAACGCCCACTCTTTATCCCGATCCGTGCTCGTAAATGCGGGGAGCTTCTGAGTATAGGGCGATTGATTCTCCTGCATATTCAGCCAGAAGATTTCTGGGCTAAAGCTCATATTGCCAATACCGCGATAGCAGCCGTCTGGATCTATCGTGCCAAGTTGATATCCGTCCGGTGACCACTGCCAAAACTCAAACTGTTGTTTAGCTGGATCTACGATCCAGTAATGCTGTACTTCGGCCTGTTCGTATCGCGATCGCCTGAACTCTCGATCAACAGCATCCTGTTCAGGGTAGGTAATTTCAATAACGAGATAGACGACGGCTTCTGTATAACAGCTATAGACGACATCCTGAGCGAGCTGACGAGTGCTTAGCAATAAGATATCCGGGGTTAGGACGTCTTGAGCTAGCTGCATACCGTAGTTCGGCCCAAAGCACCGACCCCAGCCACCTTGATCGATTGCTAGCGAGAGTGCCTGCCTGAGATAGTCACGAATCCAACGATGTTCGCCTGCATATTTTGAGCCGAGGGGCGGATAGTATGCCTCGCGGTAGTCTGAAGATAGCGGCAGAGAGTCCGCCCAGAGTAGCCAGTCCTCTTGAGTTTGACCGAAGAGATGGGATACAAGCCCTGTACTTCAGTACAGCTTTCTCTTAAATTCTTCATAAAACCAGTTTGCCTGTACTGATACAATTAGTACATGAAAGTTAGGTACGAATATCGAATCTATCCAACAAATCAGCAGATCAGAGGGCTAGCTCAGCTCTTTGGCTGTTGCCGAGTGGTGTGGAACGATTCACTAGCGCTGATCAAGTCGATACCAAAAGGAGAACAATGGCCAAAAAATAGTGATTTGCAAAAGTTAGTAATCACCCAGGCTAAGCAAACGCCTGAGCGCGAATGGCTATCACAAGTCAGCAATATCCCGCTACAGCAATCTGTCGCGGATCTAGGCGTTGCTTTCAAGAACTTCTTCGACTCTCGCACTGGCAAACGTCAAGGGAGAAGGGTAGGGTTTCCCAGGTTCAAAAAGCGCAGCAATCGGCAAACAGCTCGCTTTCGTAAGGGTGGGT
>NZ_JADEXO010000064.1 GCF_015207105.1 cf. Phormidesmis sp. LEGE 11477 | reverse complement strand
ATATCAGACAATCTAGACCAAAGGCTCTGTAGATAGCTGTCTAAATTCCGCTGGCTGAGTAATTCTCATCACGACAAGGGTTGTGTCGTCCTCTGCCTCTCGGTCATGTCCTACAAAGCGACTCAGCATGTCGAACAAATACTGTAGAATCTCATCGGAGTCTGTGAAGTTGCGGCAGGCCCAGCCGAACGAATCAATCAGGTTGTCTTCGTCGAAGCGGCGGCCATCGCGGTCAGCCGCTTCGGTAAAACCATCGGTGTAGTAAATCACCGTATCTCCCGGCTGAAGCTGTATCTGATTCTCCTGGTAGTGCGTCTCCATATCTAACCCCAGCAGCATACCGTCAGCGTCTAGGCGGAGAACCTGACCGGTTGCAGCCTGCCAAAGTAAAGGAGGGTTATGCGCCGCATTGCCGTAGGACAGCACCTGTGTCAGGGGGTCATACTGAGCGCAGAACAGCGTGACGAATCGGTTGGAGCTTTCTAGGTCGGTACGCATCACCCAGTTCAAATGCTGCAAAAGGTGAGCAGGAGAATGACTATTGAGCACTTCAGCGCGCAGCATACCGCGCAGCATGGTCATCATTAGCCCCGCTGGCACGCCTTTACCCATAACATCGCCAATAGCAAAGTTCCAAGGCTTTTCTCTAGAAGAGGGGGCATCGGGGGCGCGCAACTGTTCGTAAGTGGTCGGGATAAAATCGTAATAGTCGCCGCCTACTTTATTCGCGGTCTGACATCTAGCAGCAAGATCGACGCCTTCAATCTGTGGGCACTGTCGTGGCAGCAATTGCGCTTGGATCTCTGCACCTAGCTCTAATTCTCGATCAAGTCGCTCTTTGTTTCTAAGCTCGTGAGTCAGCTGATTGTTTTCTATAGCAACCGCAGTTTGGTCAGCCACTAGGCGAACCAGGTTTTCTCGGGTATCGCTCCAGGTATAGTCGCCTTCTTGACTGAAAACATAGAGCCTGCCGCGTTCAATGTTTTGAACAATAATAGCGGTGCCGAATATTTGAAAGTCTGCGCCGAGATAGCGACAGGCATAGCGGTCTAAAGAGAGCATCGCGGCACTAGTCAACGCGCTCGAACTGCTATCGACAGCTTTCAGCGCTAGAGCTGGAGAGGGCGCTATCTGCCTAGTTGCCATCTCCAAAGCCAGACGGACGCTATTGCAATCGTCGTCGCCAGAGCAATGTAGCTGCTCTAGTCGAAGATGACCGTCGGGCTGGCACATCACCAAGGCCCCGCCAGTCGCATCCGTCACGCGGCTAGCGATCATCGGAATCAGCTCTAGAAACTGATTGAGGTTATTCAAGCTACGGAGGGCAAAGCCTAGCGAACCCAACAGATCTTGAATTTTGTTTTGCTCTCGCTGCAGCCTAGCAACTAACTCTTTTAGCGCGTAGACAGAGGTTCCATTGGTCATACCTGCCATTCCCCCGGCTGCAGAAACAGCGCCGGGCACCGCCGACCCCACAACAGCCCGGCGAGCGCCTGCTGTCGATGAGTTGAAGGGGGGAGTTGGCCTCGGTTGCATAGTAAGAAGTAAATATTCTGGAACAGAGAGAAATGCCAAAAGTAGCCATCACGATAGCACTTATCAAGCAATAGTCAAGGAGCGAACGCAGATAATACTCTCTCTTGTATAGAGGTGTACGAACAGATACGGAAGAACACTGCTGGTGGGACTCTTTGTGAGAAGCCTATAGTTGTGAGAAGCCTATAGAGCAAACTCCACATTTCTGCTTGGCTATATACAGCTAGCTGTTGAGGCCGAATACGCTTAGCTGTTGATGCGCCTGAGCGTAACACTAGACTATGGCGCTATAAACTATGGGCCGAGGAGTACAAGGATTAAAGTACCGATGATCGAAGCCTATCAGCTCAGCCTATCGGCTTATTTCTCACCTGCTGACCCATCTGAATAACTACGTCGGATGCATCTGCATGCTGGCTGACCACTTTGCTCTGCTATGACAAAGGTTTCACCATTAGAGAGTCTGTAAGTAGAGAGTATGTAAGGCAAAGTGCGAACACTGCAGCAACTTCACTTAAGTAACTTCACTTAAGCGCTAGGTTAGTACAACCTGAGCGTTTCGGCACAAAATTCAACAGCTTCGGAGATTAAATTTGTTTGTTGGGGGTAGATTATCGAAGGACGTCTGATCAAGATCAGGTGTACGCCTAGCTCAAGTGCGATCGCCCGCTTCACCACTTCGCCCCCCGCTATGCCAGATGCCTTGGCAATGACTACAGAGATCTGCCACTGCTGCCACAGGGCGCGTTCTAATGCCGGGGAAATTGGCGGCCTGATGGCGACAATCTCTTGAGTAGAGAATCCAGCCGCTAGCGCCGCTGACAGCGCTTCTATAGAGGGCAGCACGCGAACAAATAGCTGCGAGGTTTGACGCAGGCGATCAAGGTGCGATGAAAACTGAGAGAGCTGTCGGCAGCCTAGGGTGAAAAGTATTCGCTGATACCGTAAAATCTGCGAGAAGACACTGCTATCTAACAGCTCGCCAAGTGAGCTGATACTGGTGATTGGGCTGATAATTGAGCGCTCAGCACTGTCCGTATCCGTACTTTTCCTATCAGGATGTTCCTCAGCGTCATTTTTACTGTGAAGAGACTGCTGGCTGGAAGACTGCTGGCTGGAAGACTGCTGGCAAATTTCAGTGCGTTCATAGCGGAGATAGGCCGCACCTGGTAATTCGGCGGATTGATTGGCAATTGCGATCGCCAGCCGAGAAATCTCACTGGCAAACGGATGAGACGCATCTAATATGCACTTCACCTGCCAGCGCTGAATAAACGCAGCGATCGAATTTGCCGACAATTGACCAACCCATACATTGGCCGCGCTGGGGTACAGCTGCCTAGCCGCCTCCGTTGTCACCGTCACGACATAGGGCACATCCGCATCAAACAGCGCCCTAGCAACCGCTGCACTTTCACTCGTACCCCCGATCAGCCAGACGCAAGCGCGCACTTACGATGGCCAGCGCACTTTATATAGATGAAACAGTTCACCATCCTGCTGCTTGATGACTTTGGCACCAACTTGCTTGATCAGCGATCGCCAATCACCTAGTTCTTCCAAAAACACCTCAGCGCCCAAATAAGTCTCCAAAATCGCCCAGTTCTCAGCGAGCGGCTGCTCAGCATCGATCACGTCAAACACGAAAACTCCGCCTGGCTTGAGCAGCGGCCTGACAGCTTCCATCACCGTCTGCCAATAGTCGATCGGGTAATAGCAGCTAAACCCTGTTGCGATCGCCATATCAAAGCTCTCAGGCGGATAGTCAAGCTGATGAGCGGCTCCCTGCTTCACACCTTGAAACAGCTTTGAATCTAGCTGAGGCCCGCGCTGATGCAGCGTCTTGATAGCAAATTCGCTTACATCTTGACCGTAGAACCTTGCCTGCCAAGCTTTCCACTCGTAGATCAAAAAGCTGAACCCACAGCCTAGATCTAGGCAGTGCTGATTCTTCTTAGGCTTGGCGATCTGCCAAAACGGAGAGGCCACCCGAGAATTTAGCGAACCCGCCGCCCAATCCCGAAAAACTGGCATCGCCTCCACCTCTTCAGGCAGCTCAAAGGATTTTCCTTCATACTCCGCATCAAACCGCTTGGCCACTGCATTGATCATCGGTGGCCAGGCGCTGCTTTTAGCATTTAGCACCTCACCTAGTGCCGTACCCATCGCCGCAGATCGAACCACATTCTTCTTTGATTTAGACATGCTCGAATTCAGACGTGCTTGGACTTAGATAGGATTGAGCTTAGCGGTAGGAACCATCAACTATTCTTTAAAGTCAGGACCCTTTAAGCGCCTTAGAAAAGTTCTTTCGATACGATTGATTAGAGACTAAAAGAATAGGCCACATCAGGGTCAAGAAAGCTTTCTTATCCGTAAAGTTAGTGCGGTTGAACCCGCTCCAAAACCGCCAGCCGCCGACTAGATACACGCCTAGTGCAACGATCGTTAGTAGTTCGCCCATAGAACCCTCCACAGTGCCAAGTGACAGTACCAATTAAAAATGTCGATCAAAATCAAGCTAGTGACCATCTGAACTAGGATCACCTGAACTAGCCCGTCGCTCATCATGATAGCGCCGATGAAATCAGGATAGTCGAAAGCGCTGCTGATATATCATATTTGGCGCGATGCCCACTTTCTAGAACTTCTGCAGTCGTCACTCCTATAGAATGTATTTGGTATACCTTTTAACTAATTAAAGCTCTCTTCTGCGTGTTGGGTCCATACATCAGTGCTGCTGATTGTCTGAGCGCTTCGCACAGAGTGGTCACGGCTTGAAGTAGAGACAGTTTCACTTTTAATATTTTTTGCATCGGGAGAGCAATTATGCGTGCAGTACTTATGGCTGGAGGTTCTGGGACTAGACTCAGACCGCTGACGTGCGACTTACCAAAGCCTATGGTGCCAGTGCTTAATCGCCCCATAGCTGAGCATATTGTCAATCTCCTAAAGCGCTATGACATCACAGAAATCATTGCCACTTTGTTTTACTTGCCTGATGTGATGCGCGACTATTTTCAAGATGGTAGAGACTTCGGCGTGCAGATGACCTACGCCGTAGAAGAAGACCAGCCACTCGGCACCGCTGGCTGTGTCAAAAACGTATCAGAATTATTAGACGAAACTTTCCTAGTCATTAGCGGTGATAGTATCACTGACTTTGATCTTAAAAAGGCGATCGCGTTTCACAAAAGCAAAGGGTCAAAAGCAACTCTGGTGCTGACCCGTGTGCCTAATCCAATCGAGTTTGGCGTAGTCATCACCGATGAAGACGACAAAATTGTGCGGTTTCTAGAGAAGCCTTCTACTAGCGAAATTTTTTCAGATACCGTCAACACCGGCACGTACATCCTAGAGCCAGAGGTTTTAGACTATCTGCCAGGTGAGTGTGAGCAGGATTTCTCTAAAGATCTGTTTCCGCTTCTGCTAGAGAAGGGCGAGCCGATGTACGGCTATGTTGCTGACGGCTACTGGTGCGATGTCGGTCATCTAGATGCCTACCGAGAGGCCCATTACGACGCTCTAGATAAAAAGGTGCTCATTGATTACGACTATCCAGAGACCTCGGCAGGCGTGCGTATTGGCAAGAATACCTATGTTGATCCTGAGGCTAAAATCCACGGACCTGTTTTGATCGGCAGCAACTGCCGCATTGGCCCTAGAGCAGTGCTAGAACCAGGTACGGTCATCGGTGATAACGTCACTATCGGTAGCGATGCGGATCTAAAGCGACCCATTATCTGGAACGGGGCAGTCGTGGGTGAAGATACGCACCTGCGAGCCTGTGTAATCGCCAGAGGAACCCGCGTGGATCGTCGCGCTCATATCTTAGAGGGGGCTGTAGTCGGTGCGCTGTCAACCGTTGGCGAAGAGGGCCAAATCAGCCCAGGCGTCCGGGTTTGGCCCAGCAAGATTATCGAGTCTGGAGCTACGCTGAATATTAATTTGATCTGGGGCCAAACAGCTCAGCGTAATCTGTTTGGCCAGCGTGGGGTGGCGGGTCTAGCCAACATCGATATCACGCCCGAATTTGCAGTGAAGCTAGGTGCGGCCTACGGTTCTACGCTAAAGCCAGGAGCCTATGTCACGGTCTCTAGAGACCAGCGCAGCATTTCTAGGATGGCGTCAAGGTCTTTGATTGCGGGCCTAATGTCTGTGGGCATCAATATTCAAAACCTAGAGGCGACTGCTATTCCGGTCGCTAGATACGTGCTGCCAACGCTAGATGTGGTCGGTGGAATTCACGTCAGGTTGCACCCTCAGCGCCCTGACCATCTCTTGATTGAGTTCTTTGACAAAAAAGGCATCGATATTCCAAAGAGTAAAGAGAAAAAGATTGAAGGGGCTTACTTCAAAGAGGATTTAAGGCGATCGCAGATCCATGAAATTGGCTCAGTCACCTACCCGAGCCGGGTCATAGACATCTACACCACTGCCTTTAGCAAGTACCTTAGGGCCGAATCCATCCGCAATAGCCGCTCTAAAATCGTGATCGATTACGCCTATGCTGTCTCCGGTGCGGTTTTGCCTCAGCTACTAGGGCAGTACGATTGCGACGCAGTGGTACTCAACGCCAGTCTAAATCCGACTGCCCCCTCAATTGCTGAAAGAGATGTCATGCTCGGACAGCTTGGCCAAGTCGTTCAGGCCCTGCAAGCTACCTTTGGCGTACAGATCTCAGCCAACGGCGAACAGCTAGTACTAGTGGACGAAGTCGGCTCGCCAATTCGAGGCGAGGCGTTAACGGCGCTGATGGCGCATATGATTTTGACGGCGCATCCTAGAGGAACGGTCGTCATTCCTGTACAGGCATCGGGCGCAATTGAAGAGATTGCGCGTCGCCATGATGGCAGGGTAGTTCGCACCAAGGCCAATCCTACAGCCCTGATGGAGGCTTGCCACACTCAAGAGAATGTGGTGCTAGGTGGCAGTGGCGACATGGGCTTTATCTTCCCGCAGCTACACCCTGGTTTCGATGCGATGTTCTGCGTAGCTAAGCTGATTGAGATGCTGCTGATTCAAGAGCGATCGCTCGGTCAGATTTGGGAGGAGCTGCCTAGAGTGTTTCACCGGTCGCAGACGATGCGCTGTCCTTGGACCATCAAAGGCGGGCTCATGCGTTATCTTGTAGAGACTCATCCAGCAGAGAGTTTGGAGCTAGTGGACGGTGTTAAGATCGTCGATGCTAGTAAGCAGAACTGGGTGTTGATTTTGCCGGATGCCGGAGAGCCGCTAGTCCACATTTTTGCTAATAGTGAAGACCGAGATTGGGTGGATAAGCAGCTGCAGACCTATCGGCAGAAGGTTCAAGATTTTATTGAATCAGAGCAGGGAAGAAAGGAAAGCGTCATATGAATAACTGCGTCTTGATGGCGGAAATTGTGCAGGCTCCGCAGCTACGCTATACCGCTGATAATCAAACGCCAATTGCGGAGTTTGTGGTCAAATTTCCAGGGCTAAGAGAAGGGGATGCGACTGGCCAAATGAAAGTCGTTGGCTGGGGCAATTTGGCTCAGGAGATTCAAGAGCGGTATCAGGTGGGCGATCGCGTCTTACTAGAAGGGCGACTGAGCATGAACACGCTAGAGCGACCCGAGGGCTTCAAAGAGAAACGCGCTGAGATGACGGCACAGCGAATCAATCCAATCGGTGAACTGCAGTCGGTCGCACTAGGTGAGCCGACGCCGATTGCCGAAGGTCGATTTGCTAGTGGCGCAAAGCCAGCCTCTACACCCGCTGCGGCGGCTGTTCCCGCAGCTTCAGCAGAGGCCAAACCAGCTGAGCCTGCCCCAGAGTACGACGACATTCCTTTTTAATTCACCTCACTAGGACGCTCCGTTGAGAGTCTCAGACAGCTTCTCGCGGCGTTCTTCTACTAAAGCGCCGACAATCTAAAGCAATGGCTACCGCGATGCCTCGAACGCTTCGCGGTTTTCGTATATTTCAAACACCCGGTCCATGCTGGTGAGTTCAAACAGCATCTTGACCTGCGGATTAATCGAGCACACGTACATTTCACAGTCGCGCGATCGCACTGTCTTTAGCACAGAGACCAGCGTTCCTAACCCAGAACTATCAACAAAGGTAGTATCTTTTAGATCCATCAGCAGCACGTTAGAACCACTAGACAAAGCGCTATCAACCTGAGAGCGTATCTCCTGCGCTTTAGTCCCATCTAAGATGCCAGAAGGTGTCAACACCTGAACGGTTGTATCCATACTCACCACATTCACCCGGTTTCTTTGCCTAATAGTGGTCAGTTTACACTGATTTTCGTAGCTGATGAGGCCAGTAGACCTCAGCAGACCTAGGGAGCACAGGGGAGCACAGCAGGGACATAGATTTGAGCAATCCGATGGTATCGGCAGATAGTGACTACCAAATCAGCCGTCTCATGGCTTTGGCTAACGCGCGTTAGCGGCTCAATAAATAGCTGGGGATGCAGCGCCTGCCAGAAGTAAGCCACAAAGGCCGCAATCTCTTCATTAGACAGCCCACTTTTTCCCTCGGCTATCCTTTCTTCTTCTGCCTGCTGCCGCCACTGCTGAGAAAGCCGATAGTCTTCTGAAGATAGAACTATCAGGCTGTCTAAGTAATCCCACAGCGGCGCATACTCCCTTAGCTGATGGTTGCAGTCAAGCGCAAAGGCCCGATCGGCTTCGGTATTGATTGGACTTGGCAGTTTAGAAAGCTCAAGAAATGCGGTTTCAGGGAGAGGCCGTACGCCTACACACCAACCCTCGAACAAGACAATTGTCGGCTTTGTAATCAGTGTTGGCTCAGTGCGATCACCTTGCCCTCCATACAAAGACTTATCAAATCGAGGGAGCTGTATCTGCTCATCTGGCAAAGCTCTGGCGATTTGAGCAAAGGTTCTCCTCCCTAGTTCCACATCGTGAGTGCCCGGTGGCCCTCGCCAAATAAACCTTGGATCTTTTTTCTTCAGCTCACAGCGTTCTACATAGGTCAGATACAGATCGTCGATGGATAGTATCGCTGTTTGCTGATCGAGCTCAGCTAGTAAAAGCTGCAAAATCTTGGAGAGGGTGGTTTTACCCGTCCCCTGTCCGCCTAGTATGCCTTGAACAAATAGGTGAGCATCTGGTAATTGCTCATCTGAGCACGAGGCTTTTGTTCGCTGCGCTTGATCAATTTTCAGCGCTAGAGGCAGCCAAAGCGTCCACATGTGCTCGATCCAGGCCGTCCAATCGCCTAGTAGGGGCAGTTTGATCTGCCCTAGCTGCAGCTTTTGAGCAATAGATTGTAGGAGCTGGATGCGATCGCTTAGCGCTGAAGTAACTGACACAGCCTCTAATTGCCAGACAGCAGCGCTGGGCTGCACAAGCATCCAGCGAGTCACCTGTTCATATTGGTCAGCCGTGGGCGTCTCGCCTTTTCCCCAGCGAATAATAATTGGCCGGATACTATCAAACCTGTTGCCCATGCTGCTGCCCGTGATTTTGGCCTTTAGGCAGACCCTTTGAGGCGGACAAAGAGGCTGACAGCTTCGTCTGCGCGAGTGGCGGCAACCGTATCGATGTGAGAGAAAGCAGGCGCAGTGACAGTCACGGCCTGAGCGAGCGCAGGAAATCTGCGGCTGAGCGCAGGCGCGACAGCAGGCCAATCGAGGTAGATATAGCCCCGCTCCGGGGAGGTAGCCAGCGGACCAATCACCTGCTCAAACCGGGCCGATTGCACTAACGGTTCTGAAGCTGCTAGCACACTATTCATCGCGGCTAGCGAGTCTGCAAAAATTTCGTAGCGGTCTCGCTGTAGGTGCAATCCCAAGAGCTCTGTTTCCAGGTCACGGCCTCGCTGGCCATTTTGAACGGCCTTCAATCGGGTCCAGGCGGTGACCGTTGCCTCACCCACAGAGATGGGGACTTTACTATAGCCAGAGGCGATCGCGTAGCGGTCTAGAGCAGCAATTCCGGCCTCATCTCGCTCAACTACCAATACCCAATCATGTGAACGCCCGGTGTTCACTCTACCTAGCGCGTAATCGCCTGTTGCCCAGTTCTCTAGAGTACTCGGGGTACTGTCGGCTTCTAGCTGTAGTACTGACTGCAACAGCGCCGGCAGCGCATCGGCGGATAGACCGATCGCAGCCAAGTCTGAGCGCAGGCGAGAGAGCGTTTGATCGGCGATCGCCACTTCACTATTTGCGGGTAAAAGCGATAGCGTCGCTGGGGTCTGGCCCCGCTCATTTGCTGGCGCAGATCTATCTACCTGGGCTGGCACTCGTGATGCTGCTGAGGATGGCAGCGCCTCTGCGACCAAGCCAGTTCTATCAAGTCCTATAGACATCGCTGCGAATACCCGATCCGATCTGGCATCGTCAAGTAAGTTCAGATCAAACAAGTTCAAATCAAAATAGGCTAGACCGATTCGCGTTTCCGGCAGGGCAGCAACGGTTTTGCGGTATGCCGAGTTTTGAGCTAAATTTTCTGCGGTTTGAGCCACCTGAATACTGCGCTTGAGTACCCGTGCATCATTCGCGAGTAAGACGAACTGGTCACCGACGAGCGCAGTGGCTTTGATCGCAGGCGATCGCACTGACGTAGACGATAGAATCCGAACGCCGCTGAGCTTCTCACTGCTGGGCACATTTCCAGAGAGTGCCTGCTGCTGCCAAAATAGCTGCAAGAACGCTTGCGCCTGATGCTGTCGGCTCGGTGCGATTTCAGCAGCGACTAGATAGCCTGGCTGCTGACCATTCGACGAATCTAGATCGAGATCGGTAAAGGTGCGCGCAAACGTTACCTCTTCTCCGAGCCAAGGCTGAATAGTCTGCTCGTAGTCCAATCCCACTTTGTCTAGAAACTGCTGCTTGAGCTGCTCGATTTCCTGCAGGCTCCGCTGCCGCTGATCAGGGCTTTCTAGCGATTGCAAGAAGGCGGCTATCTTCTCTGGCCGAGTCAGTAGCGAAGCTGAAAAAGCAGACTGTCTTGGAACAAATAAAGTAGCGGCAGCGATCGGGCGATCGCTACCGCCTAGTAAAGATAAAGGACTGTTCGATTCTAAGTACAGAAAACCTGCGGCACCACACAAAAGAAGTATGGATGAAAGCGTCAACATCACCACATAAAACCGCTCTGACCAAAATCCACGGCCAGATCGACCAGATGCAGAGGTTTCTGTAGCAGTGACCATGTCCGTTACATTGTTGAACAACCTAAATCAGTTTAGAGTATCCCCGTTTATCAAGGCACTTCGGCACCGATCTACGCTTTCTCAACTGCGAGCTTCATACGCTAGAACCATTAGTCCTACGTGATTCTAGGCTACTGATTCTTCGAGCTACACATTCTTTGGACTACCAATTGCTCAGACTATAACTAGCTCGGACGGGGGGTTAGCTTATTCCAGGGCTAACCTAAGCCCCGACTACGCCAAACACCTACTAGCTCGCCGTCAATACTGACTTCTGCGGCTGGGTACTCCATCGGCGCAAACCGAGGATTGGCCGGTTTGAGCGTTACTTTCCCATCGTCAAAGTGGTAGTACTTCAAAGTCATGGCTGACTCAACCCTAGCCGCCACGATTGTGCCGTTACGAATCCGCTTAGGATCTTGGACCTTACGCATGATGACGATATCACCATCGTCAATCAAAGCTTCTATCATCGAATCACCTCGCACTCTTAGCGCAAAGTCACTTCCTTTGAAGTCAAGAGCAGTCGGATCGAACCGTTCTAAGGACTCGTCGGCATCTAAGGTATCGGCGAATGTTTCGACAATAGAGCCCGCTGCGATCGCGCCAAAGATAGGCACGCCATGATTATCTTTGATAATGCGGATTGTCCGCGCTTGACCTTCTTTCCAGTCAATGTAGCCCTTTCGCCGCAGATGCTCTAGTCGACTCTGCACAGGTGCAGGCGATTTGAGCTTCATCTCGCGCATCATCTGCCGAATTGAAGGAGAGTGACGGTTTTCGCGGATATAGACAACAAGCCAATCGTATAATTCTTGTTGCGCGTGAGTGAGAGGTTCCATCAGAATTTGCAGACTACCAGCTATCTACTACAGTGTCTGCCACTTTGCTCCAAACATTTCTAAAAGACAGTCTCAAACAGTAGAAATCTCTTTCGCAAAGCAAAATGGCTAACTAGCGTCCGAATAAATCCGTACGCTGAGGTATAAGAACAACCGTACCAACTCATATCACTTTTGTCCATAGCTAGCTTCACACCACTTACAAAAGGCATAGAGTAAGCGGTACAGAGCGAAAGGCATAGAGTAAGCGGCATAGAACAAAAGGCACAAGCGCAGAAGACACCCATAAACTACTGACAGAACCTAGCGACAGAACCTAGACATAGGCATTACTGAACAGCGACAAATCCTGCTTCATTCAACAGCCGCTTACCGCTGTCTGTCTTTAGTAGCTGTGCATAGGCTGTGCCCGGATTTTCTGATACCGGATCGCCTTGACGGACGATGACAAATATTGGACGAGTCAGTGGATAGCTCTGATCTTGGATTGCCTGTAGGTTCAATTGGTTACGCTGAGCCGGACAGTTCTGTGGGGGTACGTATGGCGATTGATAAGGCGGAATGAGTTCTCTAGGATCAGCGCCAATTGGCAGTGGCGCTACGGTGCATTGACCGACCAACTCAGGTGCGGAGGCATAGTAAATAGCGCCAGGCGTGTCGCTGACAAAACGGATAGCGGCGGTGGTAGTTGACTGATTTTGAACAGTCGAACTAAGCGGCTGACCTTCTAGAACCGCTTCTTGAAAATACTGCACTGTTCCACCCTGCTCGGAGCGAGATACAGGGACTACGGCTAGATTAGGGCCGCCTACCTGCTGCCAGTTTGTAATTTCCCCAGTGTATACACCTGCCAACTGAGCTAAGGTCAATCCGGCCAAGGGCAGATTTGGATGAGTGGCTACGGCTACGGCTTCCATAGCAACCGGAATCTCTTGCAAGGTAATCCCTTGCTGCGTAGCTTGCTGTCTTTCTGATGCGGTTATGGGTCGCGACGATTGAGCAAATGATAGCTCTCCGTTAATCAGCATCTGAATACCTACCCCCGATCCTGGCGCTTGGTTGGGCGACTCGGTATAGAGCAAGGAAAAGCCAGGAAAGCTGCTTTGAATAACGGGTGATGCTACGCCGCGAATCGG
Source organism: cf. Phormidesmis sp. LEGE 11477 (assembly GCF_015207105.1). Classification (GTDB taxonomy): domain Bacteria; phylum Cyanobacteriota; class Cyanobacteriia; order Phormidesmidales; family Phormidesmidaceae; genus Phormidesmis. Next base: position 22,282 of record NZ_JADEXO010000064.1, on the reverse strand, counting down.
AGCCCAAGCCGTGCTGCCGCCATAGCGAAACTGCCCTGTTGGGACGTCAGTCACACCACCAAAGTCCATCGGGGCTGAGGTGCCCGCGTTCCCTTGTATAGGTTGATTGGCACCAGATTGATTAGAACTAGCGGTTTGATCAGACGGCTGAGATCCACCAGAGAGTCCGCCTAACGAGACTCTATCTTTTAGAAACCAAAATGCGCCGCCGAGAATAGCGACCATCACCACCAAAGTAACCACTAGTGCTGGAACTTCGCTTTTGGGTTGACTCATAGATCAATATAAGGCTAACGGCTGACAAGTCATGGCAAAGCATACCCTTTATATGACAGTGAAATTAACGGCCAGTTAAAGCAGCATGACCAAAGCGAGGGTTCAAACTAAGTCAGACTAAGCCAATTTTGGAACAATAAAAGAACAATAAAAAGGGTAGCTTCAACCTTAGTCGACACTACCCTTACTTTCGTGAGCTTGAGACGTTTATTCAAGCCTTTTGTCGGAAGTCTTTCAGCTCTGGTGATGAACTAGTACTAGCGAATGTACTCTTTGAGAACGCTGTTACGATTGGGATGGCGGAGCTTACGGAGCGCCTTGGCCTCAATCTGACGAATGCGCTCGCGAGTCACGTTGAAAATCTGGCCAATCTCTTCAAGCGTTTTCATCCGACCATCGTCTAGACCGTAGCGCAGACGCAGGACATCACGCTCACGCGGACTTAGCGTGCTCAGTACGCTTTCTAGATCCTCACGTAGCAAACTCTTTGACACCTCATCTTCAGGCGTTTCACCATCGGATTCAATGAAGTCGCCTAGGCGAGAATCTTCTTCTTTACCGATAGGCGTTTCCAAAGAGATAGGTAGCTGTGCTGACTTAGCGATAAAGCGCAGCTTCTCGATGGTCATTTCCATACGAGTTGCAATTTCTTCTTCAGTCGGCTTACGGCCTAACTCTTGAGAAAGGAGCTTAGTGGTTTTCTTGATCCGAGAGATGGTTTCGTATAGGTGAACAGGAAGACGGATAGTACGAGATTGATCTGCGATCGCCCGCGTAATTGCCTGACGAATCCACCAAGTTGCATAAGTAGAGAACTTATAGCCTTTCTCATGATCGAACTTTTCAGCAGCGCGAATCAGCCCTAAGCTGCCCTCTTGAATCAGGTCTTGAAAAGAGAGACCTCGGTTCATGTATTTTTTAGCAATTGACACGACTAGACGTAGGTTTGACTGAACCATCTTGTCTTTTGCCCTGCGGCCCTGGTGCAAGCGGCGACGGAAAGCCGGTAGCGGCATATCTACAGCGTTCGCCCAGTCTGCATCCGTAGGCTCATCGTCTAGCTGATCGTCAATCTCATCTCTGATGCGCTCTAGCTCTAGCAAGTCAGCGATCTTGCGGGCCAGTTCAATCTCTTCTTCAGCTCGCAAGAGTCTAATCCGACCAATCTCTTGTAGATACAGACGGATAGAATCTTCGGTGTAGTGCTTTTTCTTGGTTTGAGCAGTCCGACGACGGGCTTTGCCCTTAGCTGCGCCCCGAGTCGCTTTAGCCTTGGTAGCAGTGGTAGCAGTGCCATTTGCCCCTGTACCATTCTCTTTCGTCTTTTTAGCGGCTCCTCGCTTAGCTGCTGAACTAGCGGCTTCACTTCTCCCGGTCAAGTCGATGGTCACTGATGCTGCTGACTGACTAGTCGCTTCGGCCCCGGTGGCGGGCTCTAAAGTTTCAAGTGTTGGGTTAGCCTGGGTCATGCCGCGTTCCTTGTGCTCCTTCTTAATGAGTAATGTGTGAGTGAGTAACGTGTGAATAATTTGGATTTTGTGTCGTGATGTTGAGGTGATCGTGACCTGCCTAAAAGCAACTAACTACTTAGGCTAAAACACTGTTCAACCTTCTCTGTTCACTCCTTTCTGCTCACTCTCATGTACAGACCTCTGTTGTACAAGTTCTATCGCACAGAGTCTATACATAGAGTGTTTGTTCATAGGCCATCTGACCGCATCTTCGCTGTTTGGCAGAGTCAGCATGTTCGATGTCTATCTGCTGTCTATCTGGGTCGACCTTTGATACTTTCTTATAGCGACCGATACCAAAAGAACTAGTCACCTAGCTAGCTTAAGAAGCTGAACTAACGCTTTTGCAGCCAATAAGACAAGACCAATCAGCCAGTGTCTATACAGTATGCAAAGCCTGCCAAACTGCGTAGTCTACCGCCTTGAAATACGCGCCTCCTTAAAAACACAGAAAACCTGACAGCACTTGGCAGCTAACGCTGATATCTAGCAGCATCTCTAGGAAAATACTGAACTCAAATAACTAAATTGAGCTAAGTATACATAAGCCAAGTAGACAGTTGGTCGCGGTTGCCTTGAACAGCTTTAAACAAAGCTCAGACAAATGAGCTTTTCTAGGCTGACAAGAGGCTACCCACTAATCAAAAAAAGTTTAACTGCCATCATGTAAGCCCAGTAGATTGTAGCCTTTAGGACAGAAATTAACCACCAGAGTTCTAACGAAAAGCAGATGGTAAAGTTCCTAGACTCCTATAGCTGCATTCTTACAGTGGTAACACGGACTACTTAAAAGTGCATACTGAGAATTAATCTTTCTCAAATAAAAATCACACTCATCTATCAGTGATTCCCCTATCAGTTAAAACACTGACAGACAGGGAAATAGCAGAGGTAGCAGCATTACGTGCTGTCTTTAGCGCCTGTACTCTTCGGCTGGAGGGGCGTAGATAGATTAGACGCCCCCTTAGCTATGCTCGCTATAGATGTTCTTTAATAGCAGCTATGAAGCAGCAAACGATTCGCTATGTTAGCTAGCGGACTAGCTAGAAAGACTAATTAGATAAACTTATGAAAAATATAAGTTATTTGGAAACTTCGACGTCTTAGCTTATCGATTAATAGATGATTGCTGACATTGAGATTCTCTATGCCGCTGCCGCCCTAAGTAAAGGTAGTCTAAAAGCTGGACTAAGGGGAGAGGCGAGCTTTTTTGAGACGGTTGTCTTCGTACCATTGGGCGATCGCGGGCACCCAAGCTTGAAACTCTGGCCAAATTGCTTCGCATAGCTTCTGTGCTTCTAGCTGAGCGTCAGCCTTCCAACGCAGATCCAACAGGTGCATCAAAGAGCGGGCATTGGCTGAAACCACCCAATGCTGTCTGACATCAAAAGGAATTAATCCCCGAGCATGCTCCTCTGAAAAACCCTGACCGATTCGTGTCTGATAGCGCCGAGCCCCTGCTATGCACCAGTCTAAATCTTCTTGGCGAAGCGCTTCTGTGTAGTCATATTTCTTGCCTTGGCGATCGGTATAGGAGCCGACTGGCCGCAGATAGAAGACGTCTTCTACATCTGCCTTGCCACTGGCCACGTCGATAATACGAGCGCCTGTATATCTAAAAGATTGAACATCAAAACTCAGTCCGACCCGATGAGTGCGAATCTGTTGCATAGTCGAGTGAGGGAAAAAGCCGCAGTTCAGCACGATTTGAGGATGTTCTAAAGGGCCAAAATGACCGCGTCCTCCTTTGAGCAAATTGCGGATTACTAGCTCTCCAGCCTTCTCTTCTGACGGCCAGTCGTGGCGCTGATCCCAGACGAATGCTTCGGCGTAATCTTGGTGCATGGCAGCGTAGATAGTCTGCTGCGGATTAGGCGTTTTTGAAATGACCTCGACTCTGAAGCGATCCATGGGTAGGAGGAAGAAGATAAAAGACAGACTCTATATCTTCCTTGCTCAAGATAGCCAAATCACTATCGGCCCTACATAGCTTAATATTCTGTCGGTTTCTACGGCCACTGATGTTCGGATGCCAACTCTGAGCGCAAACCTAAGCAACCTTCTAAAATAAGGATACCTATGTAGAGAATGACTCTCTGCTCAACTGCTCAGATACTAGGAATATAGCAATATGGCATTTTTTGGAATGGGTCTTGGTAAGAAGGATGTGATGCCGAGCGAGAAAGAGGCGCTTCCTGGCCGCGAGAAGGCGATGTCTGTAGTCAATAAGCACTACGTAAACGGCAATCCGATTCAGGGATCGTTTCCTGAGGGAATGGAAACCGCTATGTTTGGGCTGGGCTGCTTTTGGGGTGCGGAAAGGAAGTTTTGGCAGGCAGAGGGTGTATACAGTACTGCGGTTGGCTATGCGGCGGGTACTACGCCTAATCCGACGTACCGGGAAGTCTGCTCTGGGATGACTGGCCACAACGAAGTTGTGCTGGTTGTCTTTGATCCGAAGGTGATTAGCTATGACGCTTTGCTAAAGCTGTTTTGGGAGAGCCATAACCCTACCCAGGGAATGCAGCAGGGCAACGATCGCGGCACACAGTATCGCTCTGGCATCTATACCTATTCTGACGCGCAGCTAGAAGCGGCTAAAAAATCAAAGGAGATGTACCAAGAAGCTTTGAAGAAGTCTGGCTACGGCGAAATCACCACAGAAATTCTGCCAGCGCCTGAGTTTTATTACGCAGAAGACTATCATCAGCAGTATCTGGCAAAAAATCCAGGTGGCTACTGCGGTCTAGGCGGTACTAATGTGTCTTGCCCAGTCGGAGTAGGTGCAGCTTCGTAAGCAACGCTCGTAGGCGCTGATACTGTATGGGCCTGATACTGTGTGAGTGCTTCTGAGCTACAGCTTTTGAATGATGCCACGGTGGTTGATCAACTGCCGTGGCGTTTTTGATGCCATTGCCAGGCGTGGGCAATGATGTTTTCGAGATCGGGATACTGAGGTTGCCAGCCGAGGACTTGTTTAGCGCGATCGCTAGTGCCGACCAAACTCGGCGGATCGCCCGGACGGCGATCGCACGGCACCGCTAGAATCTCTTTACCTGTCACCTGCCGAGCAGTTTCAATCACTTCTTTTACCGTATAGCCATTGCCATTGCCCAGGTTGAAGAAAGACGTTTCGCCGCCTGCCAATAGATACTCCACTCCCTTCACATGAGCATCGGCGAGATCGGAAACATGGATATAGTCACGAATGCAGGTACCATCTCGGGTATCATAATCGCTGCCAAAAATAGAGATAGACTTTCGCTTTCCTAGGGCTGCAAACAAAACTAGCGGAATCAGATGCGTTTCAGGATTGTGGTCTTCGCCTAGTCGGCCCTGTGGATCGGCTCCCGCTGCGTTGAAATATCGAAAGCAAACCGACTGCAGCCCGTAGGCAGAGCAAAAATCAAGTAACATCTTTTCTACCATCAGCTTGCTAGTGGCATAGGGGCTGATTGGATTTTGCGGGTGATCCTCCGGGATAGGCACCGTCTTAGGCGGGCCGTAGATAGCACAGGTAGAAGAAAATACCAGGCGTTTCACATTCGCTGCCACCATCGCCTCTAATAGGTTTAGCGTGCCATGCACATTATTTCGATAGTATTTTGCGGGCTCGCTTACCGACTCGCCAACGGCAATGTAGGCGGCAAAGTGCATCACAGCCGCCACATTGTAGGTGCTAAAAATATTATCTAGCAGCGCTCTATCTGCCGTATTTCCTACAATCAGCTTGGCCTGTAGATGACGCTCAGCCAGTTCCTTATGGCCATATTCCAGGCTGTCTAGAATGACCGTCTGGTAGCCGGCTTTTTCCAGCGCTAAAACAGCGTGAGAGCCAATGTAGCCAGCACCCCCTGTCACTAAAACAGTTGGCTTGGAACGGTTGGCAGTGCCAGAGTCAGCAGTATCAGAGATGGAGGGAGTATCCATAGAAGTTTTTGGAAGTTGGAGAAGTTATAGATGCGAAGCCAGAAAGGAAAAAGAAGTATACAGCCCGGTGATCGCTTTAGATATCGGCAAGGCTTATTGGCAAAACTTGTTGGCAAAAGACTACGAAGTACTCAACACCAAATTGTCTCGGTGAATTACAGTTTCAGCCCCTTTGTAACCTAGCAGGCTGGCAATATCTGTAGACTGGTGACCGCAGATCTTTCTAAGATCTTCATCACTATAATTCACCAGTCCTCTGGCGATCTCCTGGCCGGATGCATCGCAGACAACTACTGCATCTTGCACCGCAAACTCGCCTTCTACTTCAGTAATGCCCGCTGGCAGCAGCGATTTGCCCGCAGTCTGAATCGCTCTGATCGCGCCGCCATCTAGATAAAGGCGTCCAGCCGGAATAGTACTGCCATAAATCCACCGCTTTCTAGCAGTTGCTTTACCGGGCTGCGCTCCAAAAAATGTACCAATGGCTTCCCCTTGCAAGATTTTGAGCAGGTTTTCGGGGGTCTGGCCTTGAGTGATTACAGTATGGGTGCCAGCAGCGATCGCGATCTTTGCCGCCTCTATTTTGGTCGACATGCCGCCTGTGCCCCAACTGCTGCCCGCAGCGCCAATATTAGCCTCTAGCCGATCGATATGCTGTACGCGGCTAATTGGCTGAGCGGTTGGATCTTGACGCGGATCGGCTGAGTAAAGCTGATCGACATCGGTAAGCAAAAACAAGTAGTCAGCGCCGACTAAACTCGCCACCAAAGCTGAGAGGGTATCGTTGTCACCAAACTTGAGTTCGTCGACGGCCACGGTGTCGTTTTCATTGACGATCGGGATGATGCCCATCTGCATGAGCTGACGAAAGGTGCGGTAGCTGTTTACGTAGCGCGATCGCAAAGACAAATCGCTGCGAGTGAGCAATACCTGAGCAATCGGCTGACTGAGCGAGGTAAAAAAATCGTCGTACACTCGCATCAATCGCCCCTGCCCCACAGCGGCCACCGCCTGCTTTAGCGCCATCGTCTTCGGCCTTTGCATCATCCCCAACCGAACGCAGCCCACCCCAACTGCGCCGGAAGAAACCAGAATTATCTGGTGGCCTAGCCGCTGAAGCTGGCACAGCGTTTCTACTAATCTACCGATAGTTGCTAGCGCCAGATGGCCTGTCTCGCTACGGGTCAGGCTAGAAGTGCCGATCTTGACGACAATTGTTTTGGCAGAGTCAGTTTTAGTCGTACCTTCGTTGCGCTGTGACATGATTAGGCTTTGGAAAGAAATCGATGCAGAAGCGGTATTAAACCAACCTCTGCCAAGGCGCACAACCAGCGTGACGTTAAGGAATCGCTTTGAGCGTGACGCCTAGCTGCCGGGAGATCCAAAATTCGGCGTTGCGTAAGATATTTTTCGGATCTTTTGAATTAGGCTCCAGCATGGGCGCGACTAGGATGGTGAATAGGCCCAGGCGATTGCCCGCCAGGACATCTGTGAATAGGCGATCGCCCACCATCGCAATCTGCTCTAGCGGCAGATTCATGGCTGTTGCCGCCGTGCGTAGCTTGCGGCGAGAAGGCTTGCCTGCACTAGCGACAAAGGGCACTTGCAGGCTCTCAGCAATCTGACGAATACGATCTTGGCCAGTGTTGTTGCTCACTAGCGAGAGCGGCACCGTTTCCTGAATGCTTTTGGCCCAGGTAAGCACGTTGGCCTCTATCAGCGCTCTTCCAACTGGCACAATGGTTTCATCCACGTCTAGAACCAGCCCTTTTAGGCCATTGCGCTGGAGAAGTTCAGGAGTGATACCTAGCACAGATTTTTCTAGAACCAAGTCTGGTTGCAAAAGTTCGATCCAGCTCATAGCAGTTTTTTTAGTAGTTGGCTTCTGTGATTAGCTTCTGTAGTTGGCCTTTAAAGAGCTTCGTATCCAATTTAGATATTCGATCGGCTAGTCAATGTCAGCATCGGTACTGGCATCGACCTGATCGCGGATCTGGGCTTGCGCGCGCAAATGCTCGTCAAAGCTACGGCTAAACACGTGGGTACCGTCATAGCGAGCGACGAAGAAAAGAAAATCGGTCGGGGCTGGATCGAGCGAAGCTTCTAGGCTAGCTGCGCCTGGGCTGGCGATGGGGGTCGGCGTCAGCCCAGGATTGATGTAAGTATTGTAGGGATGCGGCGTTTCTACCTGGGCGTAGGTCAGCGGCTGTTCTGGCGTTTGGATGATGTCGAACGCATATTCGACAGTTGGATCAGAGCCTAGCGTCATCCCTTCTTCTAGGCGACGAGCAAAGACGCTGGCAATTTGATCGCGCTCATCGGCGACGACGGACTCTTTTTCAACAATGCTGGCCAAGGTTACCCAGTCTAAGAGGCTGTAGTCGCTAGGCTCGGAGTCGTAGATGGGCAGTGCGACTGCTTCAAACTGAGTAAGCATCACGTCTCTCAGGCTTTCGGCAGTGATGATGTCGCTGCCGATTTGGTAGGTGTCAGGATAGAGAAAGCCCTCAAGGTGGGGGATGCCGTCTGGCAGCCAAGGATATTTTTCGTAGGGAATATCTTTAGTCGCGGCCATGAATTCTTCGGCGGTCGTGAAGCCTCTGGCCTCTAGCCGCTCAGCCATCTGGGAGCGCCGCCAGCCTTCAGGAATGGTAAAGCTGACTTGGACAACATCGCCATCCCAGATGGTGCTAGCAATATCGTCTAGGCTCTGGGTCGGGGAAATGACGTAGCTGCCTGCTTGAAAGCCACCAATATCGCCGCCTCGAAATGATTTCCACCTAGACAGCAGCTTCCAGGCGGTGGTGGACTTGATTAGACCCGCCGCTTCTAAGTCTTGGCCAATTTGATTAGAGGCGGTTCCCGGCGGAATCTGAACCTGTACGAAGCTGTTTTCAGCGGCTTCGCCTTCAGCTTCTAAAACAGGAGATTTGGCCCAGCTCCACCAAACCCAGCTTTGACTAGCCGCGCCTGCAGCTAGGGCAACTAACACGATCGGAAATAGACGCTTCAAGCCTGGCATATTAGGAGGGTTAAGAGGGGCAGATTAAGAGGGGCGTATCGGGAGGGGCAGATCAACTTTTGCACTCGCTAACCTAAAACGTCTAGTCCAAAACGTCTAGTCCAAAACATCAAAGAGTTTGTCTTCTAGCTGCGATCGCATCTTTTGAAAATCCTCTGGATCAACCAGTTCGATTGAGCCATCGCTGTCTCTTTGTGCAAAGAATAGCAGCGGTTCGAGCGGCGTACATAGGGTGTATTGAGCGTCCTTGTGAAAGAAAGTAGCCAGCATCTGAAACTCCTCGGTCACTGGATGAGTCTCGTCTTCGCTAATATCTAGGGAAAAACAGTCATCCTCATCCGCTTCGGGCAAATCGCCTGCTGCCGTCAAAGTATAGGCGGAACGTTCTAAAATCAGATCGAGCTCAGCTAGCACCGCCCGCGCCGAAGGAAACAGCTCATCAATCGCCTCGTCTTCCACATCAACTAAGATCTCAGCCGCCTCATCGTCGTCGTCTTCATCCGGTTCCCAAACGAAAATTTCAATCGGTAAATTGACTGGCAATAGCAGTAGAAACTCTGCCCCTTCTACATCAATGTTTTTCTCTACATAGCAAGCTAGCTGCCTGCCATCTTCGTCGCTGAGGCTGACGACGGGGTATTCGGTAGGTTCGTCTAGCATGTTGGAATCAATGGCCACGGGTTCTTTTCTCCTAGTTTGCCTGTTCTACTGGCTAGTTTTGACTGGCTGGTCTTGGGCTAGCGGATCTTGACTGAGTAATCAGCGGTATTTGCTTAACTAATTCACTCGGCGATTGATTCGCTAGGCTTGCTTACTCAAACTTGTGTGTTTTTTTATCTGATGCTGGGGGCTAATACCGAGCTCTGATATCAGGAGCTCATATTGTGAGCTCATAGGCGAAGTCGTCTTTCGTCTAGCCACTGCTGCAAGATAATGGCGGCGGCTTTGCGGTCGATTAGTTCTTTACAGTTGGCCAGTGAGTGCCTCTCGGCTAGCAGCATTTGCTCGGCCTGGAAAGAAGTCAATCTTTCATCGACAAATTCAACTGGCAGCTCTAGCACTTTGGATAGTCGATGAGCAAACTTTTGAATTTTCTTGGCCTGAAAGCCAATTTCCCCGTCCATAGTGTACGGCAGCCCGACCACTAAAACTTCTACCGATCGCTCTTGAATCAGCGCTTCGAGTGGCTTAATAATGCTCTCAAAGCTGGTTTTGTAGAGAGTGGTGAGACCCGTTGCAATTAGACCGGTGCGATCGCATCCAGCTACGCCAATTCGCCTTGCCCCTAAATCCAATCCCAGCGCAGAAACCATAGTTCTGAATCTACAAAGTCTGATCGACAAAAGCCGTACCCAAAGATCTCACTCTGCTTTAGCTCGCCTTTGCTTTCTTATCCGTCTGTCTCATCCTTCTTTGCCAGCGTCCGGCCCTTCTGAATCCGCATCCGCTAGCCGCTGATCCGCCGATAGTCGCGAGATCTTCTCTAGAGAAAATCGGTCCCAGGCCAGCCTATCACCAGAAGGATCGTCAAGTGCCGGACCCAGGTTCGCACCTCGCCAAGAAAACCGTCCTGGCAAAGGCGAGCCAGTAGGCTGTAAGCCTGGCAGGACATCTGGCATCTTCAATCCTTCTAGAGCGCCCGCTTTTGCCTCGCGCACTTTGTGCCATACAGAGCGAGACATCATCAGCGTATGGTCGATCTCTAGCGCACCAATCTGGCGCAAATACGCCTCTCGCTCGGTCTGATAGTCTAAAGACAAAAGCCGCAGCGGCTGGTTAGGAAACTTTTGAACCACTCCCGCCATCTGTGCCATCAGCTCTGGATAGAGCCAAGTGTAGGCTGGATGCACTGTGAGCTTGGCGCTGTGAGCTGTCATGCCATCTCGACATAGCTTCAGCTCGAAATAGCCGATTGCTGTCTTTCGCTGGGGCTCAAAGACATAGGCAGAGACCGTTTCTTTTTTGTGCATCCAGCGGACGAACCGGGTCTTGACTTTGCTAGAGAGCGTCGTCTTAAAATCGTGAATCTGATAGTCCAACACCTGCCGCACCAGAGGCGGAATAGAGACGGTTTCTAGCTGATAAATCAGCTGAGCATCGGCGTTGCTGACTGGCAGCAAGTTAGGCAAATCTGGATCGCGCTCTGACAGACTGGCCAACTGTTCTGGCTGAATAGACCAATAGGTGGCCTTAGCCAGGGGCTGAAAACCGTTCTGACGATACAGCGCTAGGCCAAACTGATCGTTTACATCAGTTTCGCTAATCCAGTACTGCGCCTCGCGAATATGCTCAAAACAGTGCCGTAACAGCTGCGAACCGACATCCATTGACAGATGGAGCTGAGGCTCACTATCCACCCGCTCACTATCCGTCAGCTTATTATCCGCCTGATCACTGCTCGCCTGCTCGTCTTCAACTGCCTTTGCTTGGGACTTAGCTAGATTCACCAAGATTCGGTCAACTTTCCAAGTACTTAGCGTCCGGTTAAACGGAGAGACCTGAATCATCCCCTGGGGTCGCCCGTTCGCCTCGGCTACAAAAGTAGAAAACAGGTGCTTCAAAGGGCTAGGAAACAGCGACAGCGCCTTCACCGGACCGTACCAGCGGCGCATCTGCTGAACGTAGTCTTCTACCGCTTGGGTGTCCGTATCGTGAAAGGCGACTTCTTTGGAGCCGTCGCTGACAAAAGTGTCTAAGTCACGCAGATGCACGGAGCGGACAGAGAGCTCTGTGTTTTGAGAGTTTCTGCGAGTCATGAGTCTCCTAGTGGAAGCGTTGGATCAGGCTCTGGGGCGAATGAGGACAACGGGGGTCTGCTCATCGGCATTACCGGCTGGGTTGTCGAGCAGCGCTTGGATGAGTAGCTGCTCATCGGTATTTTCGCTTTTGGCTAATATTTTAACCGCTTTTAAATCATTGACATCAACGATGGCCGCTTTGAGTCCGGTTTCTTCAAAGATTTTGTCTACAAGCTGCTGAGACTGATTGGGCCCTAGCACAATGAATTGATCGAACGGCGGCAAGGTGCCTGTGACATCGTCGATGAGTCTAGCTTGCTCTCCAGCTAGGTGATAGAACATGCCTGGACTACCAAAGATCTTAGCGATCGCACCCAAAACAAAGGCGCTGCCAACCTGCCACGGCCCAGACACATCGATCAAAGTCTGCATACCACAGGCCGTCGCCAGGCTCGATGTTGACATAAAGTAATAGCACAATCGCTTGGCTAGCCAGCCCGGTTTAACAGTCGTCGGGTGCCGCAGCCGATTCTGCATAATCGCGACAGGCGTTTCGCCAATAGTGACGATATCACCCGGCTGAGCGCAGGGAGCGACGTATTTTTTGACGATATCTACCGTGTTATCGAGGTTCGTCAGTAGATGGGTGGGAATAGGCAGAACGTGGGCAACGCTGGTTTCTCGCCAGCTATTTGCCGCTTGTGGGTTAGGAAACTTTAGCGGGGCGATCAGGTGCCCGGTTTTAGGAATGCGGCCTTCGGGTCCGTAAGTTAGATAATTGACCTTGACCCACAGCGATTTGAGCTGGCTCAGATCGGGGCCAGTGATGTCTACTTTGATTTTGGCCTGGGTCGCTTTGCCGACTTTGACAATGTAGGCAAACCAATAGTTGTCAGCTCGCGCCGGAAAGTCTTCGTGTGCGGGCGTGATCTCTGTTTTGACGCTAATTCCTTCTAAGCTGCTGCTAGAGAGCAGTTCGTAGTCGATATCAACTTCTGGGATAAAGATTTCGAGGGTGCGCGTGCGGTTGGTAAAAACAGTGTCAAAAGAGAGGGCGTAGCGACCGGGCTCATAGGTCTCAAATCGCCAGTCAGTCGCGCTGAGCTCTAGGTCATTGCCGGGGCGCTGACGGTACTGCCATTCTATGAGTAAGTAGCCAACAATGCCGAGCACAGCTAGCACGACTACTAACAAACCTATTAACTCCATGCGAACCCTAAGCTCCCCAACTCGCTAGATAAACCAAATGCCTCAAGACCCAGATTGTATAGCACAGTTTGCATGACGTGGCTCATATGGCACGGTTCGTATGCATTCGTTGCGTGACTCAACCGTCAGCAGTCCCATCAGCAGCCCCAGACGCCTCAGCTCACAGCAAGTTAAATAGCTCGTCATCAAGCTCGTAGCCCAGCATCTGAGTCATAAACTTGAGCCTAGAGCGGCCATCGATATCGTTTTGCTTGAGCCATCGATCCAGGGCAAAAACCTTGGCCATCACGAAGATTTCCAGGGCTTCGGGGTTGTAGCGAATGCCGTCAATCGGACTGAACTGATGGGGGACTAGCATGGCAGTATAGCGACTAAGCTCGCCCGATTCCCAGTCTAGATAAAGGGGTAGCCAGGGATAGCGCGTATCTAAACGGATGAACCACAGACGCACTTCTGGAATTTCGGAGAGTTCGCGAGGATCGCTAGGCTCACGCGGAAAATCGATCTCGAAGCTGAAGCTGGCTTCGGGATTGCGAAGGTAATTTTGATCGGTAGCGATCACATCAATCACCGCTTGGGCAGGCGAAAGATCAAGCGTTTGCAAGTGGGACAGGTTGAGGGCGATCGCCCGCTTCGCTAAATCGGCTCCGTCTTTTTGGGGGCCGTCTTTGGGCATATCGCCAGGCATATTGTCGGACATAAGGGCGAAAAATTATTACTTAAGGGTCTAACGAGTGGATAATGGCTAGGTCGAGCTGATGGGGCATTGAGGCATACAACTGAGCTTTATCCTTATTTTGAGGCTTGATGCTGCAATAGTTTAACCATCTTCTCTTCAATTCTTTGCCGTTTGATCGCTATGGTTGACTCTCTAGCTGCTTTCACGAATGATTCCATGCGTATCTGCATCACACTAGGCACTCGCCCTGAAGCGATCAAACTTGCTCCCGTTATCCAGACCTTTCAAAAGCTGCCGCAATTTGACACCAAAATTGTTCTCACCGGACAGCACCGCGAGATGGTGGCTCAGGTGATGTCTCTGTTTAACCTAGAAGCCGACCACAACCTCGATATCATGCAGCCGCAGCAGACGCTAGGTGATATTACCCGTCGCAGTCTAGCTGGACTAGAGAAACTTTTTGTCGATCTAAAGCCCGCTATGGTGATTTCTCAAGGCGATACTACCACCGCCTTTGCCGCTGCGCTGGCTGCCTTCTATCAGCAAATTCCGGTGGGCCATGTCGAAGCGGGTTTGCGTACCGACAATATTTTGGACCCTTTTCCAGAAGAGGCCAACCGCCGACTGGTTTCTCAGATTGCCACCTTGCACTTTGCCCCGACTCAAACCTCAGTGGCTAATCTCAAAGCTAGCGGTGTCACGACTGGCATTTATCAAACTGGCAATACCGTCATCGACGCCCTCTTACGAGTCGCAGATCAGTCGCCCAGCTGCGATATTCCGGGTCTAGATTGGGCCAAACATCGGGTTATTCTCTCCACGGTTCACCGCCGCGAGAACTGGGGCAAGCCCCTAGATAATATCACCCAAAGCTTTCTACAGATTCTAGATAAGTTTCCAGATACCGCTTTGCTGCTACCACTACACCGCAATCCAACCGTACGAGAGCCGCTCAAAGTAGCGTTAGAAAGCCACCCTCGAACCTTTTTAGTGGAGCCGCTAGACTACGCCCAGCTAGTCGGGGCGATGAAGCGATCGCATCTGTTGCTCACTGACTCTGGCGGCCTTCAAGAAGAAGCCCCTGGGCTCGGCAAACCTGTACTGGTCTTGAGAGAGACGACCGAACGCCCTGAGGCGATCGCAGCAGGTACTGCCAAACTGGTCGGCACCGACCCGGAGCGCGTTGTCGCCGCTGCCTCAGCGCTGCTAGGCGATGATAGCGCCTACGCAGAGATGGCCAAAGCAGTCAATCCGTTTGGTGACGGTCATTCTTCTGAGCGGATAGCTCGCATCGTCATAGACTATCTAACGAATAAGTAATTTAATGAATAATGAATTTAGCGACTAGAGCTGCAACGGCTAGTCAGTGTCCTTGCAGCTAGTGGCAGCCAGTGAGCAGTCTCGTTCTTCTCAGGTATTACTTAATAAAGCAGTTTCTTCGACGAGTAGTCTTTTCTCTATTCTTTATTCTTTTCTTTTTGTCTCCTCTCGATTTTTGAGTCTATTCATCTGGCGATTTCGCTGAATCAATCATCTGGCTTCTCTTTTTCTTTAATTAGGTTTTTCTTCGACGCCTTTAGATTTTTCCACAGCTTTTTAATATCTTTGTAAGCTTCGGCGCTGCTAACTTTGCCACCTGTTTCTAATCCGCAAATCAAAGACACTCGCTGGGCAAATTCCTGCAAGTTGGCATTAAAAGCTAGATTTTGCGGCGTGAACTTTCCTTGGTACTTGCTGCGTGGCGTGACAAAATTATCTAACTGCTTTCGCTTATCTGGCTGCTCTGCACTACCTTGTTTGGACATTGAGTGTGTTCCTAATCTTGGGACGAACGCTTGAGATAATACGCATACGCTTCTTCAAATTAACTTAGATCGTGGGTAACAGGCTTCAATCCATCGCAATAAGTCAGTTAACTTAGCGAAGGCAGTGGTAAGGCAGCAGTAGTAAAAGATAATGTGCTGCATAGATTATTGAAGGCAGCGCTTGGTTTGCTTAGGTTGCCTTTAGGTCGCCTAGAGAATTGTCATCAACTGCTCAAATTAACGATGAGGTGAGTGGGTAAGATATTGGTATCAAATCTTTTTTGTTCATATTTCTAGTACACCTCCTGCTTTGTCCACTAATGCTGGTGGAGCCGAGCAGGTGCGTGTTTTGCTGATAGGTCTTGTTGTGAGACTGGCCATTTTCTACCTCTCCCGCGCTTATGAGTTTTATTCAACGGATGCGAGTCCGAGTGACCTGTTTGGGGTTAGGGCTGCTGGCACTCTCAGCTTCGCCTGGGATAGCCGCAGAAAGAGTCATTGTCCGTTTAGGCCCTCTGCGTCAGTCGATCGAACTGAGCGATCTAGAAACTTTTGCCGAAACTGGAGAGGTGCCTGAACAGCTCAAGCTGTATGAGCGATTTCTATCACCCGCTTTGCAGCAGTCGCTGCGACAGGAGCTAGATCTCGATCCGCGCATGAGCGATCGCATCATCGAAGACGTTCTAGCCTCGGCCAATGGTGAACTGCTGCTCGACACCTTGAACCAGGTCGCCCCCAACGTGACTATTCCACAGATTCAGGCCGCTATTCGCCTAGCCGCTAGCCAAGCAGATGGGCTCAACATGATAGACATCCTCAGGGCCATTCCGCAAGAGACCTTAGAAGTCGATGTGACTCAAGCCGTCGCCCTGGTCTCTCAGCTCAATCTTTCTAATTTGGAGAGCCGTTCGCTGAGCGGTGTTCTAGACCAAGAGCTGCGAGTGGATAACCCACCGCCTATCCGTAGCGACATTCAGCCCGAATTGCCCGGTAGTGCGACGGTCTTTCAGCAGGCGGTTAGCTTTGAAGATCGAGACCGCGATCGCACTATTCCAGTAGAGCTGTACTGGACTGGAAAAACCAAAGGCCCGCTAGTTGTGCTTTCTCATGGCTTTGGGGCAGACCGATTTTTTCTAGACTACATTGGCAAGCACCTCGCCTCGCACGGGTTGACGGTCGTCTCTGTCGAGCATCCTGGCAGCAATCTAAACACCTTGGTCAATCTCCCGGTCGATCCAGAAATTGCCGAAAGTCCTAGCCGGATTTTGCCAGCCCAAGAGTTTCTAGATCGGCCCAAAGATATCAGCTTTGTGCTCGACCAGCTAGAACGGCTCAATCGGCGCAGTGTCTTCTACCGCGAACGATTTCGCACCCAAGAGGTGACCATGATTGGCCATTCGCTAGGCGGCTACACTGGGCTGGCCTTGGCAGGTGCGAAATTAGACTTGCGATCGCTTGAAAGCTTTTGCAAAAACATTCAGCCGTTAGGCGTTTCCCCTGCCGACTGGCTACAGTGTGCCGCTGTCGATCTAGAAGAGCAGCAGGCCGATTTGACCGATGGCCGGATTCAGCAAGTCATCGCCATGAATACGCTAACGGGTCAGCTCTTTGGCGAGGCGGGCCTCTCTGAAGTAAGGGTGCCTACGCTGCTGCTAACAGGAACCAAAGACAGCGTGACGCCGACGTTAGACCAGCAGCTCAACGCCTTTACCCAGCTCTCTGGTGAAAAATATCTGCTGGCGGTGATCGGTGGTACTCATCTTAGCGTCGGCGATCCAGGGAACGTTAACCCGGCCCTGACTGAGCTGCCGTTCATGGCAGAGCTAAAAGTTGAAGAAACGGCAAACCTGCGGCTGCTGCTGCAGGGCATTTCCCTCAGCTTTGTCAAGCAGCAGACCGACGAAGCCGCCGACTATAAGCCCTTTCTCAGCTCGACCTACGTTCAATCCTTTTCGACCCCAGCGCTACCGCTGCGACTAGTTGAGACGCTACCCGACAGCGTCCGTAGCTGGCTAGTATTTAGCGATCGCATCTCTGCCCACACCACCTCCCCAACGCTGACTAGCAGACTGATGGCACTGGGCTATCTCAGCTCGCTAGACAAGAAAGAAGAATGGCAAAAGGCGATCACCGCTCAGCTCCAGGCAAATCAAGTGGTTACGGTGCTGCGATCGCCGCTGCCGTTTATTGCTGGCTGGTAGAAGCGTTAAGAAAAATTGAATTTCGTTTGATTTACTTTGGCTTTACTTTGACTCTTGGCGTCAGTTGTTCTGCCAGAATGGAAACTTAACTCAACTATCAAGTTTCCTCTGGAGAGAAGATCGAATGCCGGATAATCGCAAAAGTCAGGTAGTCACCCAGGGCGTACAGCGGGCTCCTAACCGAGCGATGTTACGCGCTGTCGGCTTTCAAGACGATGATTTCAAAAAGCCGATCGTCGGTTTAGCCAATGGCTACAGTACGATCACACCCTGCAACATGGGCATCAATACCCTGGCAATCCGTGGGGAAGCAGCGCTCAAAGAAGCGGGTGCAATGCCAGCTATGTTTGGCACCATCACCATTAGTGACGGCATTTCGATGGGCACCGAAGGGATGAAATACTCTCTGGTTTCTCGCGAGGTGATTGCAGACTCGATCGAAACCGCCTGCACTGGCCAAAGTATGGACGCCGTGCTGGCCATCGGCGGCTGCGATAAGAATATGCCAGGGGCAATCATTGCGATCGCCCGGATGAATATCCCTTCTATTTTTGTCTACGGCGGCACGATCAAGCCTGGCCACCTCGACGGCGAAGACTTGACAGTGGTCAGTGCCTTTGAAGCGGTGGGACAGTACAGCGCTGGCAAAATCGGCAAAGAGCGTCTTGACGCGGTAGAGCGCCACTCCTGCCCTGGTGTAGGCTCTTGCGGTGGCATGTTTACAGCCAACACTATGTCGTCTGCGATTGAAGCCATGGGACTGAGCCTGCCAGGGTCTTCGACGATGGCGGCAGAAGATGAGGAAAAAGCGCTTAGCACCGAGAAATCTGCATTCGCGCTAGTTGAAGCGGTTCGTCAGCAAATTTTGCCAAAAGATATTTTGACGCGACAGGCATTTGAAAATGCGATCGCGGTGATTATGGCGGTGGGTGGTTCGACCAACTCTGTACTGCACTTGCTGGCGATCGCCCATACCATTGGCGTCGATCTGACCATCGATGACTTTGAGGCTATTCGCAACAAAGTCCCCGTCTTCTGTGACCTCAAGCCTTCGGGCCGCTACGTTGCCACCAACTTGCACCAAGCAGGCGGCATCCCCCAGGTGATGAAAATGCTGCTAAATGAAGGACTCCTGCACGGCGATGCCCTCACCATCAGCGGCCAAACCATTGCCGAAACCCTAGCCGACATCCCAGACCAGCCCCCTGCCGATCAAGATGTCATCCGGCCCTTCAACCAGCCGATGTACGCCCAAGGACACCTCGGCATCCTCAAAGGCAACCTCGCCCCAGAAGGCGCAGTCTCTAAACTCACTGGCATCAAAAACCGCAGCATCACTGGTCCGGCCCGCGTCTTTGAATCTGAAGAGGAGTGTCTAGCGGCCATTCTAGATAACAAAATTAACGCTGGCGATGTGATTGTCGTTCGCTACGAAGGGCCAAAAGGCGGCCCCGGCATGCGCGAAATGCTCGCCCCGACTTCGGCCATCATTGGCGCTGGGCTAGGTGATTCGGTCGGCCTGATTACCGATGGTCGCTTCTCTGGCGGCACCTACGGCATGGTCGTTGGCCACGTGGCCCCAGAAGCTGCGGTGGGTGGCACGATTGGCCTAGTCAAAGAAGGCGACTCGATCACCATCGACGCGGATCAGCTGCTGCTACAGGTGAATGTCTCTGACGAGGAACTGACCCAGCGCCAAAGTCAGTGGAGCCCACCGCAGCCCCGCTACAGCCGAGGCGTGTTGGCGAAGTATGCCAAGCTAGTGTCTTCGAGTAGTAAAGGCGCAGTGACTGATAAAGATCTGTTTTAAGGTTAGTAAAAGAATAGAGGCGGGGAAACACAGTTAAATGGATGCTCCTTACGCCTCAAGCCCGTCGATAAACAGATGACTTCATGCCCAGAAAGATTAGAGAATTAAAAGCGCAGGTTGCTAAGGAAGGGTTCGTCCGGCTAGCAAAGCGTGGCAAAGGCAGTCACGAAAGATGGAAGCATCCTATGTTGAAGGAGACAATGACAATCCCAGGTAAAGATGGAAGTGATGTACCGCGATACCTCGAAAGGCAGTTGGATAAGCTACTCGCTGAACTAGAAAGAAAAAGAAAGGAATGGTAACTATGAATCGGTACAGTATGACTATTCACTGGTCAGAAGAAGACCAACTGTTTCTGGTTACGGTGCCGGAATTTGTAGGCCGGGTACTTATGCCTTGTACCTACGGAAAAACTCGCGAAGAAGCCCTTCAAAACGGTGAAGAAGTTATCGAAATGTATACGGAAGCTTGGCAAGCTGAAGGCGAACCCATTCCCGAACCAATCGTTTTGCAAACAGCCTGAGCAAGCGCTAGTGCCCATCAAAAGACAAGAAAGAGCAAACAAGAATCCTGTCCCTTGATAGACAAAGCCGAGGCACTCGGCGCTAGCTCGCCTTCACCGACTGCATAATCTGAATCAGGGTCTGCTGCATTTCGGGGGTGGCAGACACAATGATTTCTGATTGACGATAGTTCTCGCAGGCCGAAGGTGGCGGTAGGGGACTGCCGTCATAAGTGGTGAGGCAGTAGCCCATCTCTTTGGCCATCCA
Organism: cf. Phormidesmis sp. LEGE 11477; assembly: GCF_015207105.1. GTDB lineage: Bacteria > Cyanobacteriota > Cyanobacteriia > Phormidesmidales > Phormidesmidaceae > Phormidesmis. Next base: position 2,331 of record NZ_JADEXO010000064.1, on the reverse strand, counting down.
AGCGAGCGCGGCGGTATCGATAAACTGAGCGCTCGCTAGAATCACGCCTGATACCTCGCCTGTCAGCAGACCGTTAATGGGGGGGACGGGCACTTTTGAAGAATATTCAGTTTTAAGATCGATGACGGGATAGTGCTTTCTAACGGTGTCGGCAATTGGGCTGAGCGCCGTTCCTAAAACAATTTTCTCTTTGGGATTTTCGATTCTCAACGGCTGGCACTGATCGAGGTTGTCACTCATGCTGCCGACGAAGGTGCCTTGATCTCGCAGGCTGTAGTAGTAGCGATCACGCGCCGGACTCAGGGCGATCGCCGCCTCAAAACCATCCGCATTAATCACCGTCATCATCACCAAATAATTAGGATGACCGTCCATGTAATAGCGCGTGCCATCAATCGGATCGAGCGTGATTAGATAGTCGCCCTGCGGCCCTAAATCGATCGCCTTAAAGTACTTGGTGTTGTAAGTAGATTCGTATTCTTCTCCGTAGAAGCGCACGTCAGGAAACTTGGCGAGCAGCGTCACCTCGATAAAAGTCTGAATCGAGAGATCCGCGTCCGTCAGCGCGTTGGCAAACACGTGATCGCCGTCGTACTTATCAGGATGGATGGCAATTCGCTTTTGAATCTGCTGCGCGTAGGCACCTGCCACCTTGAGAAAAGGAAGCAGTTCGGACAAAATATCTTTTGGCAATGGGGCTGAAACAGATGCAGTCATAGAATAGTCTCTACTAGGAGAGTAGTCCCTCTAAACGACTGGCTCCGGGGGCGCTAGCAACAACGAGCCTATGAACCAGTAAAGACTATCACTCGCCAGTTTAATTTTGAACGCGCTGCTGTATCCAATCGCGCAACCGATCTTCTGCTTCAGACTCATCTTGCTTCGCATGATCTAAAAAGTTATACAGGGCTTGCTTTTCAACGACTGGAAATACAGGACTTTGTTCGACTTCGAGGTAGGCGTTGTTTTCGAGAACGTATATCCGCAAAAAGTGACCGTCGAACCGCCACAGCTCAGGAACGCCCATTGCCGCATAGAGCCTGTTCTTATCAATATCTGTGTGAGTGATATCGACTGCTACAACTAGATCTGCAGGGGGATCTCGTTTGAGATCTACGCTATGTCCAGCTACTTTGCCCCATTTCTGGATGTAGAAAGCTTTATCAGGCTCCGAACCACGATTGAGATCTTCTCTATCTAGAGTAGTTGAGCCCATCGTTTTCCACTTTAAGTTCAGACCTCGCGCCACGATTTTAATGAAAGCAGCAATGAATTCGCTAGCTTGTTCATGGTCTTCTAGCGGCATGGTGATCTCTAGCGTTCCAAGCGAGTACGTCAGCCGAGACGCTCTCGTTTGCGGTAGGGCATCCAGAATTTGCTGATACTGAGCCCAGGTGAGACCTCTGAGTGCGACTCGGTTTTCACCGCTTGCTACTCTCGGCGGTTTCACAGGCGGCCTGGTAGGTGCGCTGACCATGGCTTGACGAGGTGGCTTGATGAGGTGGCTTGATGAGTACGGTTTCGAGGGGACTCTTTAGGTGGGTTTTCTCGCGTACGTATTCAGTATGGCAGATACCCACGAAACTGTTAAAAATCAAGCGCTGATTACCATAGACTAGAGTTCGATTACCGAATCTTTGGCTATCACTACCGCTTCTAGCACTACCGCTTTTTTATGAAACATATTGCGATCGCAGGAGCCGGACCCGCTGGCGTAGCGACGGCCCTCCTGCTCGCACAGCAGGGATTGAAGGTCACTTTGGTAGAACAAGAACCGAAGTTTGATCGGCTCTTTCGCGGTGAGGGACTGATGCCTTCTGGCTTAGAGGCGCTGTACCAGATGGGTCTAAAAGAGACTTTCTCTAAAATTCCTTCGCGGCGATTGGATGCGTGGGATTTTTATGTGGGCGGGCGACGGCGGATGCGGGTGAAAGAGCCGATTCATGATGGCCTATCGACTCGGATCATCAATCAAACGGCGCTGCTAGAGGCGATGGTAGAAGAGGCGGAGGCGCTGCCGAATTTTGAGTTTTGCCCAGGGTGGCAGGTGGTAGATTTTCTGCGTGATCGCATCAAAGATACCGTAATTGGCCTACGGGTCAAAAAAACTGGCCAGAGCCGGGATATCCTGGCTGATGGCGTGATTGGCGCGGATGGTCGCTATTCTCGGGTACGTAAGCTAGCTGGGCTGACGCTGAATGAATCGCCCGCGCAGTTCGACGTGCTGTGGTTCAAACTGCCCGCGCCACCAGCGCTAAAGCAAGAGACGCCGTTCATTGCCTGCCTGCAGCCGGATAGCCAGTTTGCGTTTTATCCTTCTTGGGATGGGCG
>NZ_JADEXO010000200.1 GCF_015207105.1 cf. Phormidesmis sp. LEGE 11477 | reverse complement strand
ACAAGGGGCTGCGACAAGGTCATAATAATTTTTTTCAAGAGATCTATAATGGCAGTCAACTCTTTTTAAACAGAGCGCGATATAAACGCCTAATATGGAGGTAGATTGCATCGGGCAACCGTCGCTTCATCAGCCGCGTGGTTATATGAAATAAGCTGATAAAGCCCTGCCGTATCCGACGTTGGATGACCAGACGCGTTGTTCTTAAGTAGACCCACAGATCATCTCCAATCGTGCTTTTCTCAGCCCGTTTCATCGCCAGGAAATCTTTAAGGTCCTTCTCGGTGTTGCGCGCTTCCTTCAGCGACTGCACCACATGAAAAGCCGCAAATTTTACGCCGTGAAAGTAAAAGTGATTGCGCGGGTCTGACACAATCGCCTCGGCATCGAGCCCGTCGACCACATCATATTTTGCGTTGTGCCAGTTGATGTCTCCACCTTCATCAAAGCTGCCCTCTCCTCCGGCTTCGAGATAATCAAGGTCAGACACATCACGCAAGCCATAGGCTGCCAGCACCCCACCCGAATCAACCGCCACCCGATCCGCTGCGCCCGCCTGCGTCGTCACATTGCCAAATCGCTGTAAGAATCGATCAAACCGCGGCGTTTTCGCTCCGGACAAGTCCGCAAAACTTAACCAATGCCGCCCGTTGGCATTAAACAAGGTTTCGGCCAGAAGAAGTGTTTCTTCATGAGTATCAGTCGTATGGAGACCGTCATTGTCCTTGCCCAGATCAACCCGCAGCGCATCCTTGAAACCACGAACATCACGCCCCTGTTCTTGAAACGCCACAACACTTAATTCGCCGGCAGCACGATAGCGGTTCTTAGCAAAGCTCCGGGCGTGATGATCACTCCACCAGTCATCATGGTGACCGTATGAAAGATGCATGAGGTTTATTAGTGCGTTCATCGAGACCGGGGTGTTCTGCACGTAATCCACGTCAAAGCACTCTTGAAACTTCGTCACTGCCGCTTGCGAACTGCGGGTTCCAACACACGGAAACAACAGCGCAATCCGGCTTTTCGGCTTAAGGCGTATGAGCTCGAGAACCTGCGACTCAATCACTGACTCGGGAACGCCATTGCGGGTCAGAGACTGATAGTTCTGGACCATCCGCGCGCCGGCCAGCTCAACACATTGAATAGACTCAAGACCCAAGGCTACAGCACTGGCAACACGGTGTGCTCCATCCACAATTGTCCCGTCACAGGTTGGAATGACTAGTTCATCAATCGCGAATCCTCTGGCCCGCATTGACTCTATAAGACGATCGAACTGTTCAATGTAGTCCGAAAGACCGCTCTTGCCCGGATCATATTCACCCGCCCGCGCAAAGCCGTTTGTCTGCCCATTGAGCATCGATCCGTAACAGAACTGCGCCCAGGCAACACCGATCCCTGAAAGCTTTGCCCGCGCATAAACATAACGCGCAAGCACATCCAGACGCGCCCCGTTCATCAGATCCAAAGGGGCGGCACTGTAAATTTCAGCCCCATCTGGAACTGAATAATAATTCAAGGTGTTGGCATGAACGCGCTTTTCGAGCACAGAAGTTATCTCTGTTCCCGCGAACCAGGATCCACCTCAGCAACAATCAGACCATCTGCTGAAGAGCTTGCGTCAATATCGTGATCAAAAACAATCCTATAACCATAGCCCCTGAGAAGGGCCTTACACTTTTCATGTTTATCCTGGTGGGTTGATATGAATAAGTGCGAGATCTCTTTCGAGGACATTGCTTGCTCCGCACCAAGGAGCAGGTCTTCTTCAGCCCCTTGAATATCTGCGTGCAAAACATCGAGGTGCTTGATATTTTTTTGGCGAATGAACTCATCAACTGTCATCGGCTTAACATCCGCTTTGACAGTTCCGTCCCAGTCAAGGAACCCCTCAGTATCAAGTGATTTGGACATGAAATATTGCGAAAAATCGCCCTCAAGTCCATTTAAGGCAAAATTATCTCTGCCAATCTGAATTTTCTCAGGATTAGGCTCTATCAAATAATTCTTACGGCCATCATGCCCCCAACGAAACCACAGCGAGTAGTAAGCCCAATAGGAGCCAACTTCGAGCATGACGGCATCGTCTGGTAAGGTCTGAAGGACTTTATGAAACATGGCCTCTTCTTCCGGCTCGTGATGTCCCTTCAGTTTTTTGATAATGTGCGCCATCCAGTGCTGATGGTAACCCCCATAGCGCACATGAAGACCATTGTGCATTACCTGGGCTTTCTTGCCATCGATCCAAACCACTTGCCCGGCTTTATCCACCTTGGGGATGCCATCAGCACTCTTGTCTGAAGTCGTGCGCATTATTCTGGCTTTGTAGCGCCAGAGTTGACTTGCCCTATCAATAAGCTCAACGAAAAAACCTGAACGCGGATATAACAAGTTACCGTATCTTCCACTCAATAACCGGAGAAATTGCTGAGAGCCTGCGCCCTTGCCATGCCCCAGCTCGATTTTTATTTCCATCAACCTCGATGGAGAATTTCACGGGGCTGCTTTCCTGTGAAAAAATTGCACCTTGGTTAAGCACACCCGCTATGAGCGTTAGTGTGTACTCACCATCATTCAGTATGTTTTCCGGTATTTCTGACGAGACGACCACTCGCCCTTCGGGAAGGATTACTTCTTGGCCGAAAAAATCCTGACAATAAGACCAGTACAGAACGTTTCCAAGATCATCGGAAATCTGATAGCCGACGAGAAGATCATTGTTCTTTTTTAGAACATCGACTTCAATCACGACATTCAACACCTCATCGCTTGTGACAGTTCGCTCAATCGATGACATGCTTTGGTCGGCAATATGAAATTGCTTGGGCATTATATAGCTGTTTGAAATCACCCCCGCACCATTCCACTTATTGGCCTCGCCCCGGATTTGGCTTTGCAAATAGGATGCGAGGAGCGCGTTGATATCAAGGCTGTCTTCTTGGATTTTCCCCTGATTAAGGTATATTCCGCGCGGACACAGGGCCCGTATCGCATTTAAATTATGCGAAACGAAAAGGACCGTCCGACCACCTGCGGCAACGTCACGCATTTTCCCAAGGCACTTCTTTCGAAATTCGGCATCCCCCACCGACAACACCTCATCGACGATCAGAATCTCAGGCTCTAAGTGCGCTGCGACGGAAAAACCCAAGCGCGTTGCCATGCCACTGGAGTAGCGCTTTACCGGCGTATCCAGAAACTCTTCCACGCCGGAAAAGTCGACGATCTCATCGAACTTTGTGCGAATTTCCTGTTTGGTCAAACCAAGTACAGCACCATTCATGAAAATGTTTTCTCGGCCTGTCAGTTCGGGGTGAAAGCCGGTACCAACCTCAAGCAAGGAGGCAACACGCCCCTTGATTTGCAGCTTTCCAGCGCTCAGTTCCGTAATTCGCGAAATTACCTTGAGCAGCGTGCTTTTGCCCGCCCCGTTGCGGCCGATAATACCGACCACTTCACCTTCATTAATCTCAAAATTAACTTCCTGAAGTGCCCAGAACTCTTGTTCACCCAGATCGTCGCGGTTGCCTCTCCCAATGAATGCATTCGCCAGACTGTCCCGCAAAGTTCCATAGGATGTATCGGAGCCTTTACGGAATTTCTTACCCAAACCGTCACATTTGATGACCCAATTACTCATAATTTTTTTGCAACTGCTTTACTAAACGCGGTCGGCGAAATACTTTTCGATCCGCAGAAATGTTTGACTGCCGACAGCCAGAAGAACAACGATCCAGATCACCGTTGAGGCAATCGCCATCGTGTGCGGCATCCCTTCTCCGGTAATCGCCCAGCGCGTGCCCTGCACCACCGAGGCCATAGGGTTCAAACTGATCAGCCACTGCCAACGCTGTGGCACGAACGATAACGGATAGATAATCGGGGTTGCGTACATGGCAAACTGGATCAAAAACGGCAGTGCGATACCCACATCACGATAAAGCGCGTTCAGCCCCGCCAAGGTCAGAGATATCCCAAACGCCAACAGGGCCGCCATCAGGATAAAGAATGGCAATGTCCAAAGATGAGCGCTTGGCGCGTACCCGTAATAGATCATCAGCACGACCACCGCACCAAAGCCAATCACCAGATCGGCCAGCGGAGCGATAACGGACGAAATTGGCAGCACCATGCGTGGGAAATAGGTTTTGGTGACAATCGCCTTGTTGGTCACTAGGCAGCCACTCCCGGCCGCAACGGCTTTGGTAAAATACTGCCACGGCAACAGTCCGACCAAAGCAAACAAGGGATAAGGCAGGCCATCGGAGGGAAACCTCGCCAGCAGGCCAAATATAACCGTAAAGATCGCTACCGTAGCCACTGGCTGAAGCAGCACCCACAAGACACCCACTACCGCCTGCTTATAAAGCACCGAGATATCGCGCCAGGCGAACACCAATATCAGCTCGCGAAAACGCCAAATCTCAGCCAACGGAATAGAGCGCCACCCGTGTGAAGGGACGATGATCAACAGCGGTTGCTCTTGTCTCTCATTCATCTATCAAAAAATTCCGAATCATTAGGGTAGGATTTTCTCAAGCTACCGCACTCCGGGTGAAGTCGATCTCCCGCGAGCACGAATTTAAAGCTGTTGTGGCCGACGAGTCCTTAAGCGCTGGCCACGACGGCATCCACGCGCAGGGTGACCCGCACGCGCTGCCCGATCAGATCGAGCAGCACGTAAACGCGTTTGTCCTCAACCATTGTATCAAACAGCCCAGGGATAGATTCAGGCGCAGAACAAATCACGCGAAAACAACGGCGCAGTATATCAATGGCATTGGGGGCGTGGCGGCGGATCCTGCGATAACGCGGCGAGCAGGCCGCAAAGCCTTGGTTGCGTTGATGATACGCAGGATCTTCTACGCTCGATACACGGGTGTGCTCCGCATACCAGCGTTTCATGGCGCCTCACCCACTCCACTGCCTTGGCGCGAAATGCGCAGCAACGGCGGAGCCAGGACGACGCTGTCGCGCCCGGAACCGTATACGGCATTAAAGGCGTGCTGAGGGGCTTGGGCGCAGGTGATAACGATCACATCAGCCAGCGCCGCCTGAGCGCTTTGCACCACCGAAATTCCCTGAAATTCCTTATCATTGCGCCCCGGATCAATCACCGCCACCAGCCCCCCCACCT
>NZ_JADEXO010000063.1 GCF_015207105.1 cf. Phormidesmis sp. LEGE 11477 | reverse complement strand
GTCAACTGGATAAACGATGTGCCGCTAGCCAGGACACGGACTTCCCGGTTCAAAGCATTGGAATCGGCATAACCCGCTATCTATATAGGATTTAGAGGCTTTCCCATGAGTTCGCCAACAGTGTCCGGTGGGTTATGAGACGAAATATACAAGGTCGAGGAAGTTTGAGCATCAGATAAGTTTGAGATATGGCAGTGCCAGAACGCACGAGGAACCGTTAGCATAGCCATCGATAGTAGTTTTGCTGACCAAAACTTTCAGATTCTATACATAGGTGTGGAGCCGTACTCTACTATAATTGGCGTCTCAATCGCTGGTCTAAACTCTGACCTGAATGAATAACTTTGATCGCTCTGAGCACGTATATACTTCCGATGATTTTGATGAAGTTATAAAGGATACTTTGCGCTTCTTCAATGGAACGCCTGTGCATCTAATTCCTATTTCAGAACGCTTTCACGGTACAGGCGTCTATGCACTGTATTGCACATCTAAGTCAGGTATCTATTCTAAATTCAACCTGATCAACAGAACCGCATTTCACATGCCTATATATGTAGGAAAGGCTGTTCCGAAAGGATGGAGACAAGCTAGACAGGCTTCCTCTCCAGACATTGAGAGCTACGAACTTAGCAATCGAATAAGGGAGCATAGTCGGAGCATCAACGCTGGAGAAGGGATAGAGCTGTCAGACTTCTCATGCCGATTCATGATACTCGAAGGTAAAGAGAGCGATTTGATTGGAACTGTTGAAGCAGCACTGATCAGAAAATATCAACCAATCTGGAACACTTTAATAGATGGCTTTGGCAACCACGATCCTGGCAGGGGTCGATATGAACAAGCAAAGTCAGACTGGGATGTCTGTCATCCAGGCCGTTCCTGGGCGAACAAATGCAGAGGAGTTCATAGAAGTAGAGAAGAACTTCTAGAAAGCATTGAAGAATTTCTGGGAGAATTAGAAGAAGATGTCTGAGATATCCTGTGTTGAATTATTTTCAGGCGCAGGCGGTTTGGCTAAGGGGATAGAGCTATCTGGAACCAGACACAAGGCATTTGTCGAATGGAACAAGGACGCTTGTAAAACGTTATCTTATAACTATAAGAAGCAAATTGTTTACAACACTGATGTTCGTCTTATAGACTTCAAACAATTTGGTCCCGTCGATATAGTTTCTGGAGGTCCCCCTTGTCAACCATTCTCCTTGGGGGGGAAGCATAAGGGTAATACCGATAAGAGAGATATGTTTCCGTATGTCTGTAAAGCGGTTAGTGTTTGTACTCCCAAAACGTTTATAGTCGAAAACGTCAAAGGCATATTACGTAAGTCGTTCAGCACCTACTTCGAGTACATCGTACTAAGACTGACATATCCTAACGTTGAGTCGCGCAAGTCTGAGGATTGGACCGAGCATCTTAGAAGACTTGAAAAGATTCATACATCGAAAAGATATAACGGACTCAAGTATAAAGTAGTCTTTCGTTTAGTAGACGCAGCGGATTATGGTGTTCCACAACGTCGTGAACGAGTATTTATCATTGGAGTAAGAGAAGACCTGGGCGTAGAGTGGGTGTTTCCCGAAAAGACACATTCTCTAGAAGCCCTTCTATGGTCTCAGTTCGTGAGCGGAGACTACTGGGATCATCACAATATTGAACCCCCGAAGATTGAGAGCTTAGATAGAAGAGTGCAGAAGCGAGTCCTGCAAATGCAGAAGCAACTTACGCTGTTTCCACCACCACTGTCACCGTGGAGAACTGTAAGAGACACGATTGGCAGACTACCTTTTCCAGATTCTAAAGGTAGCTTCAATGAAGAGCATATCCTTAGAAAAGGCGCAAGAACATACCCTGGTCATACTGGTAGCTATGTTGATTCTCCTTCAAAGACTTTAAAGGCAGGAGACCACGGCGTACCAGGGGGCGAAAATATGATTCGATATCGAGATGGGCGCGTACGCTACTATACAACCTTCGAGGCCAAGCGGATTCAAACTTTTCCAGACGATTATAAAATATTTGGTTCGTGGACAGAATCAATGAGACAAATTGGTAATGCTGTACCTGTTAAGCTAGGTCATCGTATAGTGTCTTCACTGATACAGGCTATACGATAGTGTCCAACACTCACCTGCATTTCAGGCATCTCTTTTTGTATTAGACCTTATGAGAAAGCTATTTTGAGACATCGAAAGAGACACGGTTTTCGACCGTACCAAAACCTATGAGTTTTTGGAAGGTCAAACGTACTATACGCTGATGGAGCAACTCTGCAGCTTGATTGCCTACTCTCACCAGATGAAGAAGCCCAAAGTTCATTTAGAATCAGCTTTACCGCCTTCTGCTTAACCCGAACTGACGTTCTATTATTCTAGGCGATTCTCTGCTGTTAGCTGCTGCCAAAAGTCTGCATAAGCCCCTTTCGTCGACTCTGATAGCGGCAGAAGCAGTTCGCTATTCTGCAGTGCTTGTAGAGAAAGTTGCGTTCTTTCTATCGCCTCAGGAATCTGTTGATCTGTTGCTAAAAAGATAGGTGAAATCCCTTTGGGCGCAATAGAAAGCTCAGTCGCTGGGCCCTGCTGCCAACAAAAAGAGATCCAGTCTTCAGCGGCCTCGCTCAGCGCTGTGCCTTTGGGCTGTACCCACATATCCGCAGACAGCAGGCTACCCTCATCTGGTACAACAGACCTAAGATCTCGATATCGCTTCAGGGCAACCGCAGCATCACCAGACCAGACTACAGCCGCTTTCACATCCTCGTTAATCAACGCTTTGAGCGCAGTGTTGGAATCGTAGAGTTTAACTTGCGGTGCTAGTTCGGTAAATGAAGCAGCTAGTTGCGCCTGTAGCTGCTCTTCCTGCCCTTCTAGCTGTTTCCTCTCTGATTGTAAGAGTGGCTGATTTGAGATAGCCGGATTTGCCGAATTTTCTGGGCTGATAGGATTGAAGCTGCCAGTTTGCAGCTTTCGCAGCAGGCTAATGATGATATTCGGATGGCTGGGTAGCGCGATTCCAAGGCGTAAGTCCGATGCCAGCAAATCCTGCCAGCTGCTAAATGGCTGCTTCGCGTCTGACTGGGCTGAGAACTGGCTGTGGCGATAGATGACGACGAGTGATTGTAATTTGTAGGGGACGCTCCAAAGTTCGCCGTTCGGATCGATTTGGCCTGTGCGATCGCGTCTACCAAACGCCTGCCACTTCGTTGGTAATAGGTCTAGCGTGGCTGGCGGAATCGCCATCGGCTCGATCAGCTCTTGCGCGATCGCCTCGGTCAGCCAATAATCTGCCAAGCTCACCAGATCGTCTGTAGCCGCTGGCCCGTCTGCCTGTCGCCAAGGCATAAACCGATTCCACGGGTTCTCTATCTCAGGCTGCTGCCACCTCTGCAAGGTTTGAAACGCCGTCTGTACCTGATCAACCGTCTGAAATTTTACAGGCGTATCAGCCTGCCGCTGAAACTGATTCAAAACCACCGAAGGCACCGCCCCTTCTATCAGCAAAACCCTCAGCACGTTCCCGGCTCTATTGCTGCATCCAGTGAGGGCGCTGCCCACAATTAGCCCAGCGCTCGCTTGCAATAGCGTTCTTCGATTGACCATAAAGAAAATGTGAGTTCGACGGACAGCTGTGTCTTTAATTCTGTCTTTAGTCTAGGGCAGCCAGAGCGGATGGCGACCCGCGATATCGAGCGGTGTCGGTGGTAAAGAAACAGGTTCTCCGTTGCGCCGCTCTTCTAACGTACTAAAAAGAGGGAGTAGCCACAGCCGATGACTAGGCCCGTCATACTGGCTAGTGTCGCTAGGACTGATCTGGGGGTCTTCCGCCAGCGTTTCGTCGAATAGAATAGCGAGGCCGTCAGGCGCTAGATCGATTTCAATCTGGGACTGCGGCGGCAGTTCTATGAGCTTTTGAGCTTCGCCTGTTTCAATATTGACAGCCGCTAGGTAAGCGCTGGTCCGATAGCTGTCTTCGTAGGTATTTTCGTAGTTGCTTTCGCCATTGTTTTCTGGCGGATTACTTTCAGGCGAATTACTTTCAGACAGATTACCCTCAGGTGGATTGCTTTCAGACGGATAAGACTCTTCATCTGCGTAGCCGCCGTCAGCCACTTCTTCTCGAACAACTTGAGTAATTAGGCTGTATAGCAGCTTATTGTCTTCGTTGAATTGAGCGCTGATAATGGTGCCGTCAGTATCTAGCAAGGGTTTTTCCTCGCCTCGATTAGATACCAAAAATAGCGTCTGCGTAAATCGCCTGTCTGGATCGTCTTGATTGAAATTGACCAGCGCCGCCGCACTGCCGTCGCTGGCGATATCTAGCGTCAGGCCATAGTCAGGTAAAAAGTCGATTAGCGTATCTCTGTCTTGCCCATTCGCGTCGTCTTCAGCGGCTTCACTTTCAGGCTCTAAAGACAGTATGGCGGTTCCTTTTCCTTGCTGTAAGAGTAGAGATTGGCTGTCTGGTGCAATTCTAAATTCTCCACCTGGTTCGGTATCGAGCTTTCGAGCAGGTTGACCAGCTTGCAAAACCCACTGCCCGAAATCGGCAGGATTGTCTTGGCTGACTCGCTGCACCACAATTGTCTCGCCGTCGGGCGAAAGATCAAAGTTCAGGTTCTGATAGTCCTGATTGTCTAATATCAGTTCTGTCGTTCCCGCCTCGGTGCTGGCCTGTCGTCGCCAGAATTGCCATCTGGGTACAGCAGATAGCTGCCCAGCTCCTAGCAGAAAATTGGACCTAGAACCTAGCTCCGAGCCGAGTCCGGTAGTGACGCTGTAGAGCTGGGCGGTAGCAGCGCGATCAACGTCTGTGGCGGCGTTGACGGCTGAAAATAGAATGCGATCGCGCTCTGGATACGGCTGAAAGTCTAGAACGAGCTGACCTTCGGGTGTGAGCAGCGTTTTCTCTCTTTTGGTCAGGTTGAAAAGGATTAATCGGCCCGCTTCGTCCCCTTCTGCGCCAACATAGGCAAAGGCGCGATCGCGCGACTTAAACTCACTGATAAATGGCTGAAATCCCTCTTGACCAGTCAGAGCCTGAGCATTGGGCAGTAACAGCTCGTAGGTTTCACCGTAGGGCGCGGGCAGATCTAGAGTGTAGGCCATCCGCCGTCCGGCCCAGCTAACCTTGCCAGATAGATTAGGTTCTATTCGCAGGTTTTCTTCTACGCTCTGAGGATCCATCGGCTGATTGAAAGTCAGCAAGAAAGCCACATCATCGGTCGAGACCGGTCGATTCTGCCACGAAAAGCTTCGCACCCGAGGCAGGGTCTGCGAGCCGAACGATAGCATGGCGACGATCACCAGAGCCACCAGAAACATGACGGCGGTGGCAACACGGTCTAGAGGTTGGCCAAACAGTTGACCAGAAGGTCGCTGAGTCATCGGTGTTCGTATCAGTATTCGTAAGGGTTTCGCGGCTCTTCAACGGCGCGAATAGCCGTAGGGGCGATCGCAATCTGTCGGCGTCCGTCTAAGGTTTCTGTTTGCATTTGGCCAGTGACCGACAGCCAGCTATCCACGGCGTAGTCGGCTCTAGCCGCAGCATCTGTCAGCTTTACAGGCAATCCTACCGGATAGGCGTCTGCCGCACAGCAGGTCAGCACAAAGCGGGACACCATCAGATAGTTATCTGGCCAGTTATCTGGATGGATGACAAAGCCTTTTACATCAACGCTTTCACCTTCGTAAGCATCGGGTTCAGGGTAGACGTTAACTAGCCGAATCCAGTCGATGATTGAGCGCTCTTCTGGGGTGGCCGCTCGCTCGAATCGCTGCGGTCGCGCTCTAGTCAAAGACAGCGTTTCAGAGATGCCGCGCTGCACTGCCGTCTGGCTAGCAAAGGCGCGGGGGGTATAAATCAGGCCGAAGATAGCAACGGTTAAAAGGATAGCGCTGCTGAGGTTGCCCGGCAGCAGGGTGACATGAGCGCTATCTGCCGATGCGGAGGCGCTTCTAGAAGCTGAGGTTGCGCGAAATATCTGCCAGGCTCGGTAAAGTGCCAGCAGTGCCAGAATAATCGCGGCTGAATTAGACAGCCAGGCGTAGTTGGGATGTAGCAGCAGCAGCAGCTTGCCGCCAAACCAGTAGCGAAACAGCATCGCGCTCCACACGCCCAGCGCCAGCACATCTAACATTTCTCGCCAGAATAGGCCAGAACCCCGACGAGACTGGCGAGGTGGCTGAGGCGGGGAAGAAGAATTAGAGGAACGCGATCGCATAGCAAGTTGCTGAGTACTTTAACCGAGTGCTTTAATTGGGCGTTTAATGGGCGTTTAACCGGGCGCTATCCAATATACAAGTTGACAAACAGCGATAGCGCAAAGCTCATCAGCGCCGCTAGCCCAAAGAGATAGAACACCGCTCGTCCTTTGAAGACCGTTAGCAGCAGGCCAATATTTTTAAGATCGATCATCGGCCCAAAGATTAAAAATGCCACCAGCGAGCCGCTAGTGAAGGTCGCCGCAAATGATAGCGCGAAGAATGAATCTACCGTTGAGCAAATAGAGACGACCGCCGCGAGTACCATCATCGCCACAATCGACGATACTACTCCCTGACCTAGACTTAGAATTGTTTCTCTTGGGATAGCCACCTGCACCGTGGCCGCGATCGCGCTGCCAAACACCAGTACCGCCCCTAGCTCTCGAAGTTCTCGCACCATATTTTCGAGGGCTAATTCAAACTTGCTAGCGACGGACTGTTCTATCACCGGGTTGGCTACCAAACGCTGAGCCACAGGCGTATCGAGCTGAAAAGAGCCACCTAGCTCACCCGCTAGAAAAGTCCCACCCTGAAGTAAGGCAGGCGTATCTGTCTCAGCCGGGCTGGCCGCAGATGTCTCACCGCCGCGTCCTCGAAACCGACTGCGCTCTACTGACTCTTGCAAAAAAGGGCCGATATCCGCCTGATGGCTAAACACCCAGCCTATAGTAGTAGCAATTAGCAGCGTGAAGCCGACTCGCATAAAAACAATTTCTGGCTGCCCCTTGAAGGCCACCCAAGTTGCCCAAAACACAACTGGATTGATAGTCGGCGCAGCTAGCAAAAAACCGATAGAGACTGCTGTCGGTGCGCCCTGTACGATCAGTCGCCGAGCCACAGGCACATTACCGCATTCGCAAACGGGAAATAGCACACCAATCAAACTGCCGACTAATGCGCCAAACAGCGGATTCTTTGGCAAAATCCCAACTAGCTGGCGGTCATCGACAAAAAACAGCAGCAGACTTGAAAAAGCGACCCCAATCAGTAAGAAAGGGACAGCTTCTACTAGCAGGCTAAGAAACAGGGTAAATCCTGTATTGAGTTGCACCATGTATCAAAAATTGACCAGATCTTAGCCAAAATATGGACTAGAGCGAACATATCCTACTATAGGCACTGTCAAATCTAATAACTTTTATACCTTGACACTATCTGGTTGTCATTGCCATTGAGTTATCGGCCCGGTTTTTCCATCGAGCTATCCCTTGAGCTACCACATCTGAACTTTAACAGCGCTAATTTGACCGCTAAAACACACCTCCACGTCGCCGCCGCGATCGCGCAAACGCTTTTCATAAGCGCCGACGTAGCGAAATCCGGTTTCATCAATAGCGAACTCGGTAGGCAATGGCTGAGTGCATTGATTGCAAAAGACCACGTCTGGATCGTCCTCTAGCTGATCACCCTGTTCTAACGGCGGCGCGGGCAGATTAACATTCCAAAATTCCCCAGGCCGAGTCTCTTTTTCTATGAGCTGCTGGATTACTTTTCGAGCTAGCCGAGTCGCTCTAGTCCAGTCAAAAGGCTGAGACCGATAGCGATATTGAGAGATAGCGATACCCGGCTTGCGTAACAAGGCAGCTTCTCTGATGGCGGCAACTGTCCCCGAGACGTAGGTATCCGAGCCCAGGTTGCCGCCAGCGTTGATGCCCGAAAGCACCCAGTCTACGGCTGGATACAGATGGCTGATTGCCACTCGGCTGCAGTCGGCAGGCGTTCCACCAATGGCGTAGTCGGTTTGAGTGCGCTGATCGATGGCGATCGCCCCCCCTCGATTGAGCTGATGGCTGCACCCAGACAAATGCGTATCGGGTGCCACCACTACCGTCTGGCCTAACGGCTCTACGGCCTTTTGCAGTGCCAAAATCCCTGGCGCACCAATGCCATCATCGTTGGTCAAAACAAATAAAGTCATTTCTATTTACCGAAGCCCTACCGACCCGCTGCGTCGACAGCGACATCGCCTGAAAAAACAAGCGTAGCAGGGCCGGTCATATAGACTCTATTGTTGTTCGCCCATTCAATCTCTAGATTCCCACCTGGCAGTTCGACGGTTGTCTGGCGATCGCACTTACTGTTTAGCACCGCTGCGACTACCAGGGCGCAAGCTCCCGTGCCGCAGGCCAGCGTTGGCCCCGCACCGCGCTCCCAGACCCTCATCTTCAAAAAGTCAGGCCGCACCACTTCGACAAATTCCGTATTGATCCGCGCCGGAAACGCTTCGTGACGCTCAAACAGCGGCCCAATGTCTGCTAAAGGCACCGCTTCGACATCATCGACAAACGTAATGCAGTGCGGATTGCCCATACTGACGCAGGTTACCTGCCAGTCTTTACCATCTACCGTCAGCGTCTGATCGACCACCTTGCCATCGGGCTGGCCTAGCGTCGTCGGAATTTCCTGTGATGTCAAGATTGGCTCGCCCATATCGACAGTGACTTGACCATCAGGCTTCAGCTCAGGGCGAATGATTCCAGCTAGCGTATGCACGCTGTAGCTTTTGGGCAGCGTTGGTTTGTTGCCATCTTCTGTTTCTAGATCCGCAATGAACTTGGCTAGGCAACGAATGCCATTCCCACACATCTCAGGCTCTGAGCCATCTGAGTTGTAGATCCGCATGCTGTAGTCTGCGCCTTCTTTACCTGGTAGCACAAAGATCACGCCGTCTGCGCCGATGCCAAAATTGCGATCGCACACGGCCACAGCCTGCTCGGGTGTGACTATCGGCATCTCGCTCGCCCGGTTGTCCATCAATATGAAATCGTTACCAAGACCGTGATACTTGCTAAACGGAAGGGATGCCATGCCAAAAGAAGAGAAAAGTACAAACTCTTCAGCATTTTACCGCTTCCTTCCCGCCGAGTAGAGCGCTGATCCGAGACTGGGCCATAGACAGCTTCTATACTTTCAATTCTTCTGCTACCGATTAACCATCAGTCAACCAGGGCAACCTGAGATGAACCCTTTTAAGATATAGTCTCACCAAAATTCCTATGACCTCTCAAGCATTCGACACTGGTCTGCCCAGCATCCGCCAGGTTCAATCACTCATTCGCGATCAGCATACCGTTGAAGTCAAGCTCATGACTGGCGATATGGTGGCCGGGGCGGTGAGCTGGCAAGATGCCAATGCCATCTGCGTGAAAGCAGACGACGGCAGAAATACGATCTTGATGCGCGGGGCGATCGCCTATGTCAAAAGCCTGTCCTGATTGCGCCCTAATTTTAATCTATTGCTTTTATCGTTGAATATTTAAAGTCGTTGATGAAGTGCGCCATTACGATCGGCGCACTTCATGCTGGGGTCTCTGTCTTCTAGATTGAGACCCTATCTTTTGGGTTTTCCACCGGCCCACTGATCGCCGATGATGTTTGGCTGGGCCAAAATGTAGCCTGCGATCGCACTCAGATCATCGTCATTGAGATCTCTCATGCGGGGAAACAAGTCGGCTCGTATCGTCGAGGGATGCAGTTCAGCCAGCGATCTTAATCCATCGTAGGTGGTCGGATCGTGCATGTAATCGACAATGGCTTCGACGCTGTCGCGAGCTGGGGTCGCATTGGCTAAAGTCTCTAGCCCTAGATCGACATCTGGGTTGGTTTTTGAGGCCCCGTCTACATGGCACTGAGCGCAGCTACCATTGAACTTACGCTGCCCTTGCATCAACTGCCTGGTGCTAAAGGTGACTTGCTCTCTGGCTTCATTAAGAGAAACCGTGCGGCTAGCTGGATCGATTTCACCTGCGATCGCACTTTTCATCACAAAGAACGTGAGCATTGCAATCGTTAAACAAACATAGATTGATAATGCTTTGGTCAAAATGCTTTTGAGAATATGAATCATGGTATTCATCTTTCTATTTAAGAAGATTTTGATTGAAACAGAATAGATTGAGAGTATTGATCTTGAGGAACATTAGTGACGCTCAGCAAGTGATTGATCAAATTATCTCGAACGATTATCTGTCGCATCAGTTCAACAAGGTATGATTGAGCCTGCTCTAGCGATAGATCTTGAGCTTTTTCCTTTACTTTTTGCAGCTCCTGCTCTTGCTCTAGATCGAGTTGACCGAGGATGTTCATATAATTTCTCTTCTGGTTACGTTTAGGCGATTTCTGGTGTAATGCGGCTGTAGAACTGACCCAGTATTTTGACCGTCATCGCTGGCTTAGAGCCAAAGTCTGTATCAGATGGCTGCTGACTTTCAAACGAACCCGAGATTTCTCCTGTTGACTGATTGACCCGGTCAACTTGCAAGACAATGTTTCCGGTTCCCACCTTGAAAGACTTGTTGTTTTGACGCGAAAAAGCTTCTCTATCGGCCTGAATCGGGATGCCAACTGCCGCGTCGTAGCCGACCTCTAGCCCTCGACCTTTGGGATCGATAAAGCTAGAAGTACGATAGGGGGGCACGTCAAAACTGCCCGCCAATCGAGTAGAGGGTCTAATGGTGTCTATCGCTTCTGCTGTTTTGGCCACAAGTCCTTTCACCGTAAAGAGCAAGGGGACGCGATCGCCATTAGGAATTTGAACAGTGACCGGCTGAAAGTCAAATCCACCCTGTTCGACAAACGTCAAGGCTCCATCCGGCCCTTTCTGCAATTCTCCACTCACCTGGTCGAGCGTAAAACTAGAACGAGTCAGTAATTTGCCTTCCACAAATCTGCCTGACTGCTTCTTTTTCTGACCGTTTACGGATGGAAACGTTTCGACTAGAAATGTTTTAGGCTGTAGGCACAGCGATCTAATCTGATAGGGTTGGCTGCCTTCTAAGGGAATAGCGTCCATATTAGTCCCTGACAGTGCTGGACAATCGTTGGCTAACCCGCTACCTCGGATGTCATCGTAGGTAAGCGAGTCTCCTGCTACCTTGGTGCTGCTACAGGCGGTTAGCAGTCCTAAAGTCAGTGCCAGCACAGTGGCAATCAAAGTCTTATATATCATTTTCAATTCAGATAGAGAACTTATCTATTTCTCGTGCAGCTCTATTTCAAAGCGACTTCTTCTAGGCATTAACCAAATTCTTTGACAGGCTATTTCAGGAAATGCTATTGAAAATGCCATCGAGCGTTCATTCTGCTATGTAGGTTATCGGCGACTTCTGGAGAACTTATGAAACTACTGATAAAACCATAGATTCGAATTGTGAAACTACCGATTCGAAGCCAAAGCTTTAAAAGGAAAGGAATATTGTGCTTTAAAGCTTGCTGTTTTCACAACTTCTCCATCTTTATTCCTTATGGTGACATCAACTTCCTCACAATTGAAGAATCCATAGTTGAAGAAACAGTTGAAGAAGTTTTGTTTTAGCCCCTTTGAGTAGTGAGAACCAGTACTATGAGCCTAGTCACAGAACTAATTTTGAGCGCAGACAGTGAAGCTCGATATCCTGCGCCCAAAGAATTGAGGATCTTCCAAGACTTTGTCAAAACCGGCGAGCAGCGGGTTCGAATTGCGAAAGCTTTAGCGGCGAATGAGCAGAGAATTGTTCAAAATGGCAGTCAGAAATTTTGGGAGCGCTGTCCGAATACGCCTAGCAACAGCGGCGTTGATCGAAAAACCGCCTCCTGTCAGCGCGATCAGGGCTGGTATGTTCGTTTGATTGCTTACTCTATATTAGCTGGCAGCGAGCGCCCGCTAGAAGATATCGGTACAGTCGGTATCAAGGAAATGTACAACAACCTAGAAATTCCGATCAGAAATATTGCAGAGTGCATGCGCTGCCTAAAAGAAGAGGCGATGGCCGTCTTGAGTGACGAAGATGCTCAAGAAGTCGCGGCCTATTTCGACTTGATTATTCAATCTTTGTCGTAATTTTTGCTGCACTCCGCCCTGTTTTTTCGTCTGAAACACTGTCCTGTCTAAAACACTATCCGCTTAGGAGATCCTTTTCATGCAAGATGCCATCACCACTTTGATCAATACATCTGATGCTCAAGGCAAATATCTAGACGATTCATCGCTAGATACACTGCAGGAATATTTTCGCAGCGGTGATCTGCGAGCGAGAGCAGCAATGACCATTAGCGCCAACGCTTCTACTATCGTCACTAAGACAGTCGCAAAGTCTTTGCTATATACCGATATCACTGGCCCTGGCGGCAATATGTATACCTGCCGTCGCTACGCTGCCTGCATTCGCGATATGGACTTTTTCTTGCGCTATGGCACCTATGCCATGCTAGCGGGCGATGCTTCTATTCTAGATGAGCGGGTGCTGAACGGGTTGAAAGAGACCTATAACTCTTTAGGCGTACCTGTCGGCGCGACGATTCGAGCAGTGCAGGCGATGAAAGAGGTGGTCAACGACATGCTGGGCGCTGAAGCGGGTAAAGAGGTCGGTCACTATTTTGATCATATCTGTTCTGGCTTGAGCTAACCGTTGCTTCTCAAGCGCTCTATTTCTCAAGTGCTCTATTAGTTAATAGAAGTAGTTAGTAGAAGCTAATAGAGACGCTGTCTTAGGACTGTCTTAGGAGACTTTATTATGAGTGTGATTTCTCAGTCGATCGCAACTGCCGATCGTGAAGTTCGCTATCTCTCGAAAGGAGAGCTCGATGCGATCAACCGCTTTTTTGACAATGGGCCGCAGCGATTGAGAATTGTCTCTATTCTCAACAGCAACGCAGAAGAGATTGTTGAAAAAGGCGCTAGGCAATTTTGGCGGCGGCATCCAATCACCCCTAGCAACAGCGACAATCAGCAGTTTCAAGCATCCTGCTTACGAGACCAGGCTTGGTTTATCCGACTGATCTCGTATGCGGTGGCGGTCGGCGATGTCGATCCGCTAGAGGCCAGCGGCGTACGAGGCGCAAGGGAAATGTATCTTTCTTTGGAGGTACCGCTACGCTCGGTGGCGTTGTGTATGCGATCGCTCAAAGAAGTCACGCTAGAGATGCTGAGCCGAGAAGATGCGGCTGAAGTCGGGCCTTACTTTGACTATCTGATTGCGGGGCTGATGCCCTGAGCATTGAATTTATTTGTCTTGGTTTATTTGGACTTGGAGACCGCTATGACCGATCGAACCAATGGAGGGAGCCCGGTTGTGCATCCACAGCAGTACCACACGGTACCCACGGCTGTGATCAATGGCGCACATCAGCGCGATCGCTATCCTAGCCATAGCGAAATGCAAACGCTCTCGACCTTTTTGAAAACAGGCTTGCAGCGCCTAGAAATTGCCCAAATGCTGGCCCAGAACGCTAACGAGATTGTGGCGGCTGGCGGCAGACGCATCTTTGTCGGTGGCAATCCGATGGCTTATTTTGAACAGCCAGAGGAACTGGTCGGCCTGCCTGGCTCTGGATACTTTGTTGCCGAAGACTATCTCTCGCCAAAATCTAGACGCCAGGCGAGTAATGGCTATAGCGTCGAAAATTTGACGCCTTCTATTACCAATCCAGTTGCCTGGTTCAAAGGATTGTTCTTTAGTGGGAAGCCCAGCGTGCCTAGTCGCTTTCAAGCGATCAACATTAAGGACTACGGCGAAGTTCGAATGAAGCGCTCTATGCGGGACCTAGGCTGGTTTTTGCGATATATCACCTATGCAATGGTGGCAGGGGATACGAGTATTATTACCGTCAACACGCGAGGACTGCGGGGCGTCATTCCTGAAGATGTGACCGTAGCGACGACTGTGGCGCTGCAAGAAATGCAGTGGAAATCACTCTCTTATTTTCCGCCTGATTCAGCCGCTGCGGCGCTAGTCAAGCGGTATTTTGACGTGTTGATTGCCGACTATCAGGTAGAAAAGCCCTCGGATCGATACCGCACGGGCGTCTCAAAACACGATCAGGGTCTCAGCCTGCCAGAATGCTATGAAGATAGCGGTAGCGCCGTCCCTAGATGGGTGATGAAGCCTACTCTGCCCGATAGCGAAAAAGATGCGGTGATTAAAGCTGCCTATCGACAAGTCTTTGAGCGAGATATTAGCGGTCTAGCGGGAGCCGAACTGGCTAAGCCCATCTCTGAGCTAAAAGGCGAGTACGGGTCGATGGAACTGTTCATTCGGCAACTGGGCAAATCGCGCCTCTATCGACAGCTATTCTATGAGCCTTATACGATTAGCCGCGCCATTGAGCTGGCCTGTCGTCACTTCCTCGGGCGAGGACTAAGCTGTATGGAAGAGTTTCAGCGATACTTTGAGCTAGTGGCTGACAAAGGATTCCCGACGTTTGTCGATGCGCTAGTTAGCTCACAAGAGTACGCTGACTATTTTGGCGTCGAGACTGTCCCGTACATACGCAGTCTAGGCGTAGAAGCCCAAGCCTGTCGCAATTGGGGGCCGCAGCTAGATCTGTTTAAGTGCAGCGCGCCAGCGCGCAAAATGCCGCAGTTTGTCACTGCCTTTGCTAGCTACCGTCAGCCTTTGCCTAATCAACACCCTTACGGCATGGGCAATGATCCGCTAGAAACGCAGTTTGGCGCTATCTTTCCCCATGAGACCACCAATCCTGCGGCTCAGCCCGTTCACTTTAGCGAAGATGGTCGCCGGATTTTGGTCGGTCACGCCCACAGAAAAAGTCACGCTGAAATCTCTCAGCAAATCTTCTCTTTGAAGACACCGCCGCACGGTACGCACAAGCAAACAGACCAGCCGCCGAGTTTTGTTCCTAGCTTTGACAGCGCTCAGCATTCTGTTGAATCTGTTATTTTGGCCGCCTATCGACAGGTGTTTGGCTGTGAAGTGCTAGAAAGTCAACGTCATAGAGTGGCGGAAACTCAGCTCAAAGGGGGGCTGATTACCGTCCGAGAATTTGTTCGACAGTTGGCGAAGTCTCGGGCCTTCAGACGGGCTTATTGGGAAAATCTCTATATGACCAAGGCTGCTGAAATTATCCATCGGCGATTGCTAGGACGGCCCACTTACGGACGCAGAGAAACCAGCAGATACTACGATATCTGCGGTCGGCAGGGATTCTATGCGCTAGTTGATGCGCTGATTGATAGCGATGACTATCGCACGGCGTTTGGAGAGAATACGGTGCCCTATGAGCGCTATGTGACCCCACGCGGGCTGGCAATGCGATCGCCCAAAGGGCCTGTTGCAATATCAAAACTCAGAGACAACCCCCATACGGTTGGTGAATATATGATGCGCTACCAACCGCCAGCCGCTAATACTTCGCCGCGATCGCGCCTTGCCATTCCAATAGACCATGAGCCTTCGAATTCTAATCGGAGCCCGGATAATTTTCCTGACGAGCGTCAAGCCGCATCAACAGAACCAACAGAATCGGCAAAATCGGCAGCTATCGCCAAAAACTCCGCTGAGTCAGAAGATTCTGTTGATACACAAGCCGTAGATCCTTCGATGGCCGTCGCCCTACAGGAAGCTAGCGCTTCAGATTAATACTATGATTTCAACCCAGAACAACGCACCTGCTATCCGGCCAAGCAGCCAGTCCCCTATCTCTATGGGGTCTGCTTCGAGCTTAGGAGAACGACTGCGTCTCAACAATCCTTTCAACTACCGTATCTGTGTTAGCTGGTTCGGTGGCGTTCAAATTCATCCCAAGTTTTAAACCTTTGTTGACCTCATGAGCATTGTTAAACAGATTATCTCGAATGCCGATGAAGAATTACGCTATCCCACCCCCGGAGAGCTAGAGATGATTCGGAGCTTCTGTAAAACCGGAGCGAGCCAGATCCAGCTAGCTAAAACATTGGAGTCTCATGCTCCCACGATTGTAGAACGAGGCACCCGGAAGTTCTGGCAGATCTGTCCTAGAACGCCTAGCAACAGCGGCAGCCCTCGTAAAACTGAGGCGGCGCAGCGGGATATGAGTTGGTACATCCGCCTGATTAGCTACTGTTTGCTAGCCGGAAACGATCAGCCGCTCAGAGAAATTGGGCTGCTAGGTATGAAGGAGCTATACACCAATATTGGTATTCCTCTAGACAACATTTTGCAGTACCTGCGCTGTCTAAAAGCGGAGGCGATCGCCCTGCTCTCTGAAGCCGAAGCTGAGGCAATTATCCCTTACTTCGATCAAATTATTCAGGAGCTGGTGCGGCCTGGACCTTCTTACTTTGGCATCAAAGATCGCAGTGTCAGTCAAAGCGCCAGTCAAAGTGCTAGACAAGCAGCAGCATAGCGCCCACAAGTTTACAACATCATCACAAAAGACCCCACAGTACACGGCGAGGATACAACAATGACAATTACGATGGGCTCTCTTGGCTCAGCCAAAGATAGAGTCAAACAGCTCGATGACTGGCTAAAGCGCGATCGCTTTGTGTTTATCGGCTGGTCTGGGCTACTGCTCTTTCCCTGTTCCTTTTTGGCACTTGGCGCTTGGTTTACGGGCACAACCTTTGTCACCTCTTGGTACACCCACGGCCTAGTTTCTTCTTATTTAGAAGGCTGTAATTTCCTCACCGTAGCGGTGTCCACGCCAGCAGAGAGCATGGGCCATTCGCTTTTGCTGCTCTGGGGGCCAGAGGCGAACGGAGAATTTGTGCGCTGGTGCCAGATTGGCGGGCTCTGGACATTTACCGCCTTTCACGGCATATTTGCACTGATTGGCTTTATGCTCAGGCAAATCGAAATCGCCAGACTAGTGGGAATTCGGCCTTATAATGCGATCGCCTTTTCTGCTCCAATCGCCGTCTACTGCGCCACGTTTTTGATCTATCCGCTGGGTCAATCTAGCTGGTTTTTCGGCCCCGGCTTTGGCGTCTCTGCGATCTTCCGCTTTTTACTTTTCTTCCAGGGCTTTCATAACTACACGCTTAACCCCTTTCATATGATGGGCGTAACGGGCGTGCTGGGTGGGGCGCTACTCTGCGCTATCCACGGCGCAACGGTACAAAATACGCTATTTAGAGACAACCAAAGCAAAAATACTTTCAAAGGCTTTAGCACCGATCAAGGTGAAGAAACCTACTCCATGGTGACGGCCAATCGGTTTTGGTCGCAGATTTTTGGAATTGCTTTTTCCAACAAGCGCTGGCTGCACTTTTTCATGCTGTTTGTTCCCGTCACTGGCCTGTGGATGAGCGCTATTGGCATGGCCGGATTAGCCTTTAATCTCAGAGCTTACGACTTTGTTAGTCAAGAGATCAGGGCCGCCGAAGATCCTGAATTTGAAACGTTTTATACCAAAAATATTCTGTTGAACGAAGGACTTCGCGCTTGGCTGTCGGAGATGGATCAGCCTGCTAAAAAGTTTGTTTTCCCTGACGAAGTTCTGCCCCGTGGCTTCTCTGAATAAGTCTTCAAATAAGAATAAACAATTCTTCGTCCACATCTTTTGTTTACAGTTTTCTCATCATCTTTCTTATCCATAGTTTTTTCATCAGACCTAACGCATATGGAAACCCCACTCGAAACGATTCCAGACTTATCACTCTCGATTCCCGCTGAAGCCGGATCAATTCTGGCACCTGCTGGCCCAGGCTATGACGAGGCTACTAGTGGCTATGCTTGGTGGGCCGGCAATGCTCGCCTGATTACCACAGAGCTAACCGGGCGCTTTCTAGGTGCCCACGTCGCCCATGCGGGGCTAGTGGCGCTCTGGGCGGGCGGCATGCTGCTTTTCGAAGTCTCCCACTTTAACCTTTCCAAACCGATGTACGAGCAGGGGGCCATTTTGATGCCCCATATTGCTACTTTGGGCATTGGCGTCGGGACATCTGGTGAGATTACCAACATGTTCCCTTTCTTTGCGATTGGGGTAGCCCATCTCATCGGCTCAGCAGTGTTGGGCATTGGCGGCCTGTACCACGCCATCAAAGGCCCAGAAAAGCTCTATGGCTTCTTTCAGTTCGACTGGACAGATAAAGCCAAAGTCGCGCAGATTCTGGGCTTTCATATTGCGATTTTGGGCATCTTTGCTCTGCTCTTTGCGGCCAAAGCAATGTACTGGGGCGGCCTATACGATCCTTGGGCACCCGGTGGCGGTGATGTTCGCTTAGTGACCAACCCAACGCTAGACCCACGCATCATCTTTGGCTATCTGATCAAAAGGCCTACTGGCGGAGAAGGCTGGATTGTCAGTGTCGATAATCTAGAAGATATTATCGGTGGCCATATTTGGATCGGCTGCATTTTGATTGCTGGCGGCATTTGGCATATTCTCGTGCCGCCGCTGCGCTGGACTTATAATCTCTTTCCTTGGACAGGAGAGACCTATCTCTCTCAGAGTCTAGGCAATGTTGCGGGTCAGGCGTTTATTGCAGCGGCCTTTATCTGGTTCAACAATACGGCTTATCCGAGTGTGTTCTATGGGCCGACGGTCCCAGAAGCTTCGCAGGCGCAGTCTTTTGTGTTTTTGGCGCGAGATCAGGGCATGGGCGCGGATGTCGCATCGGCGCAAGGGCCAACGGGTTTGGGTAAATATTTGCAGCGATCGCCGACTGGAGAAATCATCTTTGGTGGTGAGACCATGCGATTTTGGGATGCGCGTGCTCCGTGGTTAGAGCCTTTACGTGGCAAGAACGGTTTGGATTTAGATAGGCTGCAGCATGATGTTCAGCCCTGGCAGCTGAGGCGGGCAGCAGAATATATGACCCACTCACCAATTGGCTCACTAAACTCTGTGGCAGGTCTAGCAACAGAATCCAATGCGTTCAACTATGTTTCTCCTAGAACCTGGCTAGCTTCTGCTCACTTTATCTTCGGCTTTTTCTTCTTAGTCGGTCACCTCTGGCACGCTGGCAGAGCGAGAGCAGCAGCGGCTGGGTTTGAAACTGGACTAGACCGCGAAGACGAGCCCGTGCTGTCGATGGCACCGATTGATCCAAGCCTGCGTTCTGACTAGTACTTTCTAACTAGCTAGTTACTAGCTAAAGAATCCGATTATTTATTTCAGGAGAAAAATCTGATGGGACTCCCTTGGTATCGCGTTCACACGTCAGTGCTGAACGATCCAGGTCGATTGATTGCAGTGCATATAATGCATAATGCCCTCTGTGCTGGGTTTGCAGGTTCAATGCTGCTATATGAGCTAGCGCTGTTTGATCCTAGCGACCCAATTTTGAATCCAATGTGGCGGCAGGGCTGTTTTTTGATGCCGTTTGTATCTCGTCTGGGTGTGGTAAATTCTTGGCAAGGATGGAGCGTAACAGGTGAGACGTTTACAAACCCTGGACTTTGGACGTTTGAAACGGTTGCGATCGCCCACATTATTTACTCTGGCCTCTCTTTCCTCGCCGCCTGCTGGCACTGGGTCTATTGGGACATCTCCACCTTCTTTGATCCCAAGACAGACGAACCGGTACTCGATTTGCCTAAAATCTTTGGCATTCATTTAACCCTGGCCGGAATTCTCTGCTTTGGCTTTGGCGCTCTTCATCTCACGGGTTTATTCGGCCCTGGCATGTGGGTTTCCGATCCGCTAGGACTCACCGGACACATTCAGGGCGTTGCGCCAGAATGGGGCGCAGCCGGATTCGACCCTCACAATCCGGGGGGCGTAGTCGCTCATCACATTGCCCTCGGCATCGTTGCCATTATCGGCGGACTGTTTCACATCTCTGTTCGACCCCCTGAATATTTGTACAAGGGGCTGAGAATGGGAAACATTGAAGGCGCACTCGCCAGCGGACTAGCCGTATTCTTTTCGGGTGCTTTCATCGCCTCCGGGACGATGTGGTATGGCACCGCCACCAACCCGATTGAACTTTGGGGACCGACTCGATATCAATGGGATCAAGGCGTTTTTCAGCAGGAGATTAACCGTCGGGTAAAATCTGGTATCAGCGAGGGCCAAAGCCTATCTGAAGCGTGGTCAAAGATTCCAACAAAGCTCGCTTTCTACGACTATGTTGGCAATAGTCCCGCCAAGGGTGGCCTCTTCCGAGTCGGACGTATGGTGGATGGTGACGGATTGCCCACCGAGTGGTTAGGTCATCCGGTCTTTAAAGACGGCGAAGGCAGGGAACTCACAGTTCGTAGAATGCCAAACTTCTTTGAAAACTTTCCAGTTGTCTTATTTGACCAAGACGGCGTTGTTCGCGCCGATATTCCTTTCCGCCAGGCAGAATCCAAGTACGGCATCGAACAGACAGGCGTAACTGTCAGCTTTTATGGCGGAGATCTCGATGGACAAACGTTTAGCGATCCCAAAGACGTTAAAAAATATGCCCGTCGTGCTCAGCTAGGAGAACCGTTTGAATTTGATCGCAGCGTCTACGACTCTGACGGTTTGTTTAGAACCAGCAATCGAGGTTTCTTTGCCTTCTTCCATGCAATCTTTGGCCTGCTGTGGTTCTTTGGTCATATCTGGCACGGCTTGAGAGCGCTCTTCCAGGATGTGTTCGCTGGCATCGATCCGAGCCTGAGTGCCGAGCAAGTGGAGTGGGGCTACTTTAAGAAGGTCGGCGACCCAACCTCTCAACAAACACCTGCATAAAAGCAAAATAAAGCGACAGGATGATAGTGCATCCTGTCGCTTTCTAAATACAAACTAACTGTTCTAATAAGGTTCTCGATGCGACAAAAATTCGTTTCCAACAAAGCTGCACCTTTGCAGTATCCCCTAAGAAAGCTCAACTCCGAAGCGGGTAAAGTTGTTCCTGGTTGGGGTACAGCGCCCCTGATGGGAATCATGCTAGTTGCGCTTCTACTCTTTATTCTAACGATTCTTCAGTTATACAACGGGACTGTTATTGTTGAAGGCATCGACGTTTAGGTCTTGGACACTGGCAAATACTCAAAATGACTGGGAAAGAGTTGATTAGTCTGGTATCAATACCTAGAGCCTATATCAACATTTGCGATCTGCTTCTCAAGTTCGATATGCGCTAGTTTGGGTCGAAGTCGATCAATTCAGGACTTACAGCGAATTAGATGTTTGGCCATATAGCCTGTATCGGACGCATACTCCGCCAGAAGGCAAAGCCTACGGTACAGGCGCGTCACTTGACCCGTTGTTTTGGTAGGCATTCCCTGTCTTGGTAGGCGTTCCCTAGCGCCGCAAAGCGACGCGGGGTCTCACCGCTAGCGCCGTACGACGACGCGGGGTCCTACCGCTGCAATATAAAGCTTTCAGTCTGCAAACTGTACCTCATCTCAAGTGACAAAAGCTATAGAGAGATAACCTGATCCTGAAGGCGAATGGGTTAAGTACTATAGAGATAGATTCTATGAGGTGATGGGTATGGCTTCTGCAGCTAACGAACAGTCGCTTATCATTCGTACAGAGCGTGGTCTGACGATTTCAGGTACACGCATCACGCTTTACGATGTAATGGACTATGTGACAGCACAATACCCGCCCAAGTTTATCCGCGCCATGCTTGACCTTACTAATGAGCAAATGAGTTCTGCGCTGTCTTATATTGAGGCACACCGTATGGAGATTGAAGCGGAGTACAAACTTGTTCTAAAAGAATCTGAGGAGCTACGGCAGTATTATGAGGAGCAAAATCGTGAGCGGATCGCTTGCATTGCTGCTAAACCTCCAAAGCCTGGAACAGAGGCGATTCGAGCTAAGCTTCAGGCAAGAAGGGCTGAGCTTGAATCACAAGCATGAACTTTCTGGTTGACCACAACTTACGAGGACATTCCGTTATTTTGGCAGGTAGCCTTGTTGCAAGTGATTGGCTTGAGATAATCCCGATTCGGTTCGTTCTGTTTGAAGAAGTCGATTTGGCAACTACGAGTGACGATCGAGTTGTTTGGCAATATGCTCAAGACAACCAGATGATTCTAATTACTGCTAACCGGAGTATGAAAGGAAAAGACTCTTTGGAGCAAGTGATGCGTGAGGAAAATACGCCTACCTCTTTACCTATTGTCACGATAGGCAATATTGATCGGCTAATGGCTGAACCAAACTACAGAGAACGTTGTGTTGATCGCTTGGTTGATATCGTGATTGACATCGAAGATTACAAGGGCGCACGACGAATTTTCATCCCATAGTAGAAGCAAAGTAGTAGAAAGCAAAGTGCGAGAAGCTATACGTCGGCTAGAAGCGGTAACCGACGCTATAGCCTGAGCAGGCAAAAGAAAAGCGCTCTCCCGGAGGAAAGCGCTACCTAGATAACGAGGATAAGTTGCCGCTCGCGATCTATTCGTCAGAGAATATATCAAGCGTCAATATGAGGAGCACGCATCGCTACTCGAACAGATTCTCCACTAGCTAAATCTAGTGGAAAGTTGTGAGCATTGCGCTCATGCATGACTTCAAAGCCCAGACTAGCGCGGTTGACCACATCTGCCCAGCTTGGCAGCACGCGACCTTGCGAGTCTAGAACAGAATGATTGAAGTTAAACCCATTGAGGTTGAAGGCCATTGTACTAATCCCTAACGCTACAAACCAGATGCAAACCACTGGCCACGCGGCTAAGAAGAAGTGAAGCTGACGGGAATTGTTGAAACTAGCATACTGGAAGATCAATCGACCAAAGTAGCCGTGAGCAGCCAGAATGTTGTAAGTCTCTTCTTCTTGACCAAACTTATAGCCTTCGTTTTGAGACTGCGTGTCGCTAGTTTCTCTGACCAGGCTAGAGGTTACTAATGAGCCATGCATTGCACAGAATAAGGAACCGCCCAGTACACCCGCAACGCCAAGCATATGGAACGGATGCATCAGAATATTATGCTCCGCCTGAAAGACAAACATGAAATTGAAGGTGCCGCTGATGCCCATTGGTAGACCATCAGAGAAGCTGCCTTGACCGATGGGGTAGATCAAGAAAACAGAAATAGTCGCCGCAACTGGCGCAGAGTAGGCAATACAAATCCAAGGACGCATGCCTAGTCGATAGCTCAGCTCCCATTCCCGGCCCAGATAACACAGCAGGGCTGGAACATAGTGGAAGGCGATCATTTGGTAAGGCCCTCCGTTGTAGAGCCATTCGTCTAGCGTGGCAGCTTCCCAGATTGGATAAAAGTGAAGCCCGATGGCATTAGAGGTAGGAACAACGGCAGCTGTGATGATGTTATTACCGTACAGCAGCGAGCCAGACAGCGGTTCGCGGATGCCGTCGATGTCGACTGGAGGTGCCGCGATGAAGGCGGTGACAAACACAGTGATAGAGACACCGAGCAGGGGCAGCATCAAGACACCGAACCAGCCGATATAAAGACGGTTCTCGGTACTGGTGATCCACTGGCAGAATCTCTCCCACTGGCTTGTAGTCGGACGTTGAATAAGGGTCGTCATGTTTTTGGGAATGTAGTTGAATGTAGTTATTTACGTGAACCGACCTTATTTCAACAAAGAAAAGTGGAGATGTAATGAAGAGAGGGGGTGTTTAGCAAATCGGTATCTTCTTTGGTTTGGCTAATCGAACATCTATCTAGAGGGCTGATTCAATTGCTCTTCTAGATACATTCTGTAGAGACCGCTGACCATTACGATTGGCTTGACCGTGGCCAAGTCTATTAGGGCCAAGTTCCGTTGTGGTCAAATTCTATGGATAAACGATGTATCTAATTGTGTTGGGTGCTGGCCCAGAAGGGCAGCGGTTTATCGAGATTGCTCTTGAGCAAAATCATGAAGTTGCCCTGATTGAAAAAGACGAGGAGCGGACCAGGAAAATCTTGAAGGAGAATGACATTCGCGCTTTTGTAGGCAATATTGGCGACGAAGATATTTTGAACGAAGCGGAAGTAGACCGGGCCGATGCGGTCATTGCTACGACGCATGATGATGCTCAAAACCTAATGGCTATGGTGCTGGCTAAAGAGCATAAGGTAGAGACCTGTATTAGCTTAATCAACCAGCAGTCTCATACCAGTATGTTTGAGAACCTAGGTGTACAGGTGATTAGCGATCCAGCCGGTATCGTGGCCCATCAGCTCTATCAATACGTTGATTCAGAGAAACCATGAAGATCTATCTAACGGCGATTAGTCGAGACGTTAGTAGATTTTTGCTAATTCCAATTGGTATGCTGCTGCTGTCTCTGCCGATTTGTTTGATAGCGAGAGAATGGTTTGCGGTACTGCCGTTCCTTGCTAGCCTCTTGATCACCTCGCTGCTGGCGCTGCTGCTGTATCTACTCGGCAAAAAGCCTGAAAGTGTTCCAACTAAGCAGACCTTGATTAGTGTGGCGCTTAGCTGGGGACTGATTGCGGCTATAGGTGGCTTGCCCTTGTGGTTTACGGCGATCGCCATGGGAGAGGCTGCTCCGTCTACGGTTAGGGATTTTACTGAATTGATAAATGCACTATTTGAAGGTTTTTCGGGTTTTACAAGTACCGGTTTGACCATGGTGCTCTCAGAAAGCGATCTACCGGCTTGTTTGCAGTGGTGGCGATCGCTGATGGAGTGGGTTGGCGGCTTGGGTTTGATTGTGTTTGCGATCGCACTGCTAGAGCCGCTGCAAGATCAGTACGCGCTTTACCAGGCAGAAACACGACAGGCGCGGATGCGGCTGACGATCACGCGCACCGTTCGTCGAATTTGCATCATATATGCGCTTTACACAGCAGCAAGCGTTGTCTTATTTCGGGTTTCAGGTATGGACTGGTGGCCAGCTATCAATCATGGCATGACGGCGATCTCGACGGGTGGCTTTAGCGTGACCGATGACAGCATGTCTGTCTATGGAGCCTTTACGAAGATGGCGATAGTGCTGGTAATGGTGGTAGGTGCGATCGCCTTTGAGCAGCATGATAAGTTCCTAAAAGGAAAGCTATTTACGCTTTGGCGAGATCGTCAGAATCGGCTGATGTGGCTATTGCTAATCGTGGGTAGCGCAGCAGTAGCAGCCCAGCAGTACAGCACATCGGCTCAGTTTGCCTGGGTAGACAGTATCTTTCAGTGGACCTCTGCGCTCACGACTTGCGGCTTTAGCACCCAGTCGATCCAGCTGATGAGCCCTACTAACAAGCTCTTACTGAGTTTGGCGATGGTGATAGGAGGCGCGGCTGGTTCAACCGCTGGTGGCGTCAAGCTATCGCGCGTACTCGCACTAGGAGAGGGTGTCTCTTGGCATTTTTGTAAGTTAGGGCTGACTTCTCATCAGGCTTACATCCGCCGGATTAATCAGAAAACCCTCTCGCCTGATCAGGCGAGTCGCCAGGTAGAACAAGCCGCTGTATTGCTGGTGCTATGGCTAGTGTGTCTGTTGAGCGGTGTCTTAGTACTAATTCGGCTAGTACCGAACGGATCTGTTGTTGATGCTATCTTTGAGAGCGCATCGGCACTAGGCGCAGCTGGTTTGTCTAGCGGTATTTCTAGTCCTTCGCTACACTGGCTAGGCAAGTGTGCATTAATGATGATGATGTGGATGGGGCGACTAGAGATCATTCCAGTTGTCATCTTGCTAACAGCACCTTTTAGCTATGTTCTCAACGTTTTTGGTCGCCGTTAGTTTTGATCGAATCAACTTTTGAGCCGGTTGTCTTTACTAGCGTTCTGTAGCGATTATTCGACGGGAACAAAGGCTTTTTAACCTAGTCGGACCGTAGCTTGACGTTGATGCTGCCGTTGGGCTCTAGCGTTGCGATGTCTATTTGTTCTTCTATCTGCTGCCAAGACAGGGATGATTGAGCCTGAGATGATTGAGGAAAAGTGCCTTGCGATCGCATTACGGCTTCTAGATCTTGAGAGGTGATGTGGGTTTTTCTTAGCACCTGCTGATTTACCTTGCCATTTTCGATCAGCATCCGAGGCCCGCCCTTTATCCATTGCTCTAGCCAAGTAAACTGGAACGAAGCAACCGATAGCAGCCGATGCATTGCCACCAGCGCAAATGCAGAAAGCAGGGTAGGGAAAAATGGGGAAGACCCCGCAATCGCCCGGCTCAAAGTTGCCCCTAGCATAATGCCTATAATGACGTCAAAAGTGGCATACTTGCCAGCGAACCGACGATCGCCCAGTGCTCGTACCATCACCAGCGCACTCACATAGACAAACACCGCCCGCATGCACATCTGCCACACAGAGATATCAGCCGCGCTTAGCCCTAAAAGGCGATCAAAAAATTGACTAAGATTATCCATCAACAAGCTTCTTTATTTTCGCAACTGACACACAAGCAAATCACAATGAATTCCTTTGTTTTCTCTTTGGTTTCCTCTCTATATGACTGCTATCGCTCACTAAGCGCGACTATCTATAGGCTGACTACCCAACAGCGATCACTGCTACCGATGCTGTTGGGAGTAGTCATTTTGTGGAGTGCGATCGCCCATCCTGCCCAGGCATACAACGTTCAAATCCTGCCAAAGAACCCTGCTCAAGGCGATACCCTATCAGTCATTGTGCAAGGTGAGAATAATGCAGAAATGCCGACTGTGACCGTCGGGGATACTGTTTACACTGCTTTTCCACTGTCGAATAATCGCTCGAATAATCGTTACAGAGCGCTAGTGCCGACTAGCCCAAACACAGCGCCAGGTCGCATGACGCTACGAGTAGAAGGCCCAGAAGGCACCAACAACATTGCCGTGGGTATTGGCAATCGTAGCTTCAATACGCAATATATCAACCTTTCTCCTGGCCGCGCCGGATTAGAAGGCACCGACTACGAGTTTGACAGCCTAGATGCCCTGCGCGCTCTGCGTACGCCCACCCGCTACTGGAACGGCCCGATGGCTAGACCCAGTACTGGCTACGTCAGCTCGGCCTATGGCAACCAGCGCTATTACAACGGCGTCTTTGCCGAAGGCTATTACCATCGGGGCGTAGACTACGCCGCTGGCAACGGTTCTCCGCTCTATGCACCTGCGGCTGGTCGGATTGCTTTAGTGGGCCGAGAGTCAGATGGCTTTGTGCTCAACGGCAACACCCTTGGCATCGATCATGGGCAAGGCGTTACCAGCGTGATGATCCATCTCTCTGGATTTGCCGTCAATGAAGGCGATATGGTGCAGCAGGGTCAGCTCGTTGGCTATATGGGAGCTACCGGGTTTGCGACTGGCCCCAACCTGCACTGGGGACTATTCGTCAATGGCGTTTCTGTCGATCCAGTGCCATGGCGCTACGACGGCGTGGAGTGATTTACTCACCTAGTTGTCCCTTTTAAGAGGGCCATTTGAGCTGCCAGGAGATTGCTCGAACAAACTTGTTTTATGGCTAGACGCTTAGGGAACACTCATGCCTGTACCCTACAGATTTCTAGTGGGAATCGTCGAACGGAGTTTTGATAAGAGCATGAGCAGCATCGGAAAAATAGTTGAACAGGCATTGCAGGATGGCTACTTAACCCCTGCGATGGAAGCCGAAGTCGGACGTATCTGCGATACGGCTTCTGAGCTATCTATCGAAGAGTACACAGCACTTGACCAGCTAATGAGTTCTTTGCTAACTGGAGAAGTCGTGGCCGTTCCTCGAAAGCAGTTTATCAACGTTATGGAAGAGCTGGTCTTGACCGAAGCTATCTCTCAAGTGGCGGAAGTAGAAGCCAAAAGCGAAAAGACGCTCGACCTAGGAGATGTAGCCGCCTACGCGCTTAACCGTCTACCACCTCTGTACGCTACGACCGAGGAGGGTGCTAGCTACCAGCGAGAGAACGCTCGTGTGGAGCTGTCTGAACTAATCGCTCAGCAGGTATCCGAATCAGTCGGTCGCAGTCTCAATCAGCCCGAATTCTTTCCTGAGCGCAAAGAACTTCAGCGCAGCGAGGATGTTGGTCTGCTAGGTCAGGTTAATAAGCTGCTAAAGGACTACGCCCACGATTTTGAACAGCAGTCTGAAGTCGCCTAGTCCTAGAGGCAAGGTATAGCTGTGAATGCTTATATTTGACTGGCCGCCTGGCCCAATCCAAAGCAAATATCTAATTAGAACAACTCCATCTACCTAAAACGGCTAATGCAGAAGTCGTCGCTATATCCGAACCTTTAGAATTAATTGCCTAACGGCCCTGCGATCGCTGAAGTCATCTTCATCGGTCGCTTTTTATTGAAATACCTCGACCGCAACGCCCAGCTCTACCCTTTCATACAGATCGCGAATATCTCGGTTACGCATCCGTACGCATCCGTGGGAAACCGCCTGACCAATTAGCTCTTCTTGATTGGTGCCATGAAATCCAATCTGGGCCTTGCCATCCGTCCAAAATCCAATCCAGCGATCGCCCAGCGGATTGTCAGGGCCTGGTGGAATGTCTTCTTTGGTCAGCGGATGCTGCCAGGTTGGCTGCTCGATCATGCTAGTCACCGTAAAGCTACCAACAGGCGTTTGCCAAGCTGTCTGACCGACTGCAACCTCATATCGAATGACGGGTTTGCCCAGAGATTCAACCTCTAGGTATCGGCCCGAAAGAGAGAGCCGTAGCGTTACTGGCGACTGCTCAGCCGCCTTAGGTTGGTTGGGCTGACGGCCTGAGAAAAGTTCTCGCTTTTGCAAGCGGCTTTGTAAGCGGCTGAAGGGCGACTGGCTCTCGTTGATACTTTCATTAATAGTAGATAGATTCTCGGGCGTGATCACCGGATCTGGAAAAGGATTACGCCATTCCAACGCAGCCAAAGCCATTGCCGAACCAAAGCACAGCCCGACAAAGCAGCGGGTAATAGGGGATTGTCTTTGCATCGCTTAATTTACCGCCCCCTGTTACACACTTAGCTTTGTTTGGCAGACATCGTAGCCTTTGATGCAGGTGTAAGCTAAGTGCAGATTGCTATAGAATCATTTTTACATCTTGAAAGTAATTATGGAGCAGTACTTCTAGCGTGGTAGTAAAGCCAGAATGGTTACGGGTAAAAGCGCCCCAGTGGGAACGGGTAGGCAACGTCAAGGGCATTTTGCAAGACTTGGGCCTTAATACCGTCTGTGAAGAAGCCTCTTGTCCTAATATTGGCGAATGCTTTAACGCTGGCACCGCGACCTTTTTGATCATGGGTCCGGCTTGCACTCGCGCCTGTCCTTACTGTGACATCGATTTTGATAAGTCGCCACGGGAATTAGACCCGATGGAGCCATTGCATTTGGCGGAAGCTGTGCGACGGATGAAGCTGAACCATGTGGTGATCACCTCCGTAAATCGCGACGAGCTGCCCGATGGCGGGGCCAGTCAGTTCATTCGCTGTATAGAAGAAACTCGAAAAGTATCGCCGCAGACGACGATCGAAGTATTGATTCCCGACCTGTGCGGAAATTGGGCAGCGTTGGAGACTCTATTATTAGAAGGTCAGCCTGAAGTGCTAAACCACAATACGGAGACGGTTCCTCGCCTGTACAAACGAACGCGGCCTCAAGGAGACTATCAGCGCAGCTTAGATTTGTTGCGGCAGGCGCGGGCGATCGCACCCTGGACATACACTAAATCCGGCATCATGGTCGGCCTGGGTGAAACCGATGCTGAAGTCCGTCAGGTGCTAGGCGATCTTCGTGCTGTGGACTGCGATATTGTCACCATCGGTCAATACTTGCAGCCTAGCCAAAAGCACCTGGGCGTAGATACCTTTGTCACCCCACAGCAATTTGAAGCTTGGCGGATCGCCGGGGAAGAAATGGGCTTTTTGCAAGTGATTTCTTCGCCGCTGACCCGTAGCTCATACCATGCCGAACAAGTTCAGCAGTTGATGAAGAGGTTTCCTCGAAGCGGTACAGGTGAACTAAAGAGAACTCGCTAAGAATCAATATCAATGTCTGAATAGTCGTATATTTTCCAGTTTCCATCTTCTTCCTTAAAAGTATATGTGTTAGAAGCTGTACTATTTATTCTTTCCGGGTTTTTGCGAGGTTCGTGGTAGTTGAAAGTCTCAGACACTCTTGCTTTCAACAAGGGATTATCAGAACTAGAAAATCCCCAGAATTCTAGGTCAAATGACTCAAACGTATAGAAAGACTTACTCTTCTTCAAAGAATCTATTCCTTTACCGGAAGAGATAATTTCTTTATACAAAGGTCCCTCCGTATGAACTACTGTAGCTAACAAGTTTTTATCGAATGGAGGAGCAAATATTCTTGACTTAGCCTCTAACCAATCTTCAACTAAATCAATTGCCTCGGTTTCTTCTAGAACATTCGAATCTTTGGAAAGGATAGGGTCTGGTACTGGGCTACCAAGAGGATCAGGCGGTGATATTAGATTAGGTTGTTCTGGTTCTCTTACAGGTGATATCGAGGGGGCTGGCTCATTCGGTGGCAGCGGATTTCCGGGTGTTTCGTCGCTGGGTCTAAGTAAACTGACAATCTGGTAGAGAAGAGGCGATCGAGCATTTATCATTGCAGCTAGAACTGTGGCTATTGCGCCTATTATCGCAGCAGCCACAGCAGAGTTTCTCCACCTATCTTTATCTCTCTTCGTTGATAAAGCTTCAGTTATTCTGAGTAGAACAGCTAGGTCTTTAGAGGATGGAAGAGCACCAGCTCTCTTATCATCCCACTCGATAAAACCATCAATCTTGTCAAGTGTGTAGTGGTTCCCTAGTACTGTCTCTCCGCTACCACCAAAATTGATCCTTTTAACTTCTACCCTAGGTATTCTCAAAGCGGAACAACGCCATCTCTTGAAGTCAGTTTCCCAGTCATCCTCAGTCAGTCGTACCTTAAACGAAATCGCACTATGTGAACTAGTTCTATCCATGAAAGTTACTATTGATTTGCCTGTAGCAGTTCGCATCCATCTATCCGTATAAATCGAAACTTGAGGTTTCGTAAATTAGAAAAAAGGTTCATATGTACCAATTCATTTGTGTGTACACTAAAGTATTTTCTATAGAATACATAATCTTAAAGTTATATCTCTTGTGCATTTCAACAAAATGACAGCTTATTACGCGCATACCTGGTACTTTACACTCCTAAACGCTGTTTGATAAACCAAACATCTATGCTGGAGAATCTATAGGTCTAATCTCGTTAGTGATTCAGCTGTAAGAAAGTACACCTGTATTTTATTTTGTGAAAGGTTTAACTATGTAACCCGTTGAAAGTATTTTTTACATTCGGACGTAGTTATTTACGTTCGATTGCTATGAAACCAATTCTTTACTATGAAGTCTGCTATTCAATCAAATGTGCGATCGCTATTTCAGGCATTTTCTGACGGCTATCGCCTTCAGGTGATAGAGCTGTTGCGTGACCAGGAACTCTGCGCCTGCGATATTGCCAAACACCTTGGTATTACTCAATCCAAGCTATCGTTTCATCTCAAGACTCTAAAAGAAGTGGGCCTGATTGAAGGGAGACAAGAAGGACGCTGGATTTACTATCGGCTGAATCTACAGCAGTTCATGATTCTAGAGCAGTATCTCTCTGAGTTCCGCCGGTTTAGCCCAATTTTGCCAGC
The DNA here is from genome assembly GCF_015207105.1 of cf. Phormidesmis sp. LEGE 11477. GTDB lineage: Bacteria > Cyanobacteriota > Cyanobacteriia > Phormidesmidales > Phormidesmidaceae > Phormidesmis. Next base: position 3,548 of record NZ_JADEXO010000063.1, on the reverse strand, counting down.
TCGAATCTGTTCTGACTGATGCCTTTAATTCAACTGGAATTGAATTGAGACCGAGGTAATGTGTTCTTAGCGACTTGACATTTTGATTCAAGTTGAAATAATGAGTCTGTGGTTTGGGTAGGCGATCGCATGGTGCGAGTAGCAATCAACGGATTTGGACGAATTGGGCGGCTAGTCCTGCGGGCGGCATGGTCTCAAGTAAAATCAGAATCAGCACTAGAGTTTGTCCATATCAACGAGATCAGCGGCGGCACGACAGCAGCAGCCCATCTTTTGGAGTTTGACTCTGTACATGGTCGGTGGGATGCGAAGGTAGAAGCGACCAGCGACCAGCTCTTGATTGACAGCTCAGCGCTGAGCTTCAGCGAACACCCAACGCCCAAGGAAGTGCCTTGGAAAGACATCGGTGTTGATATGGTGCTGGAGTGCTCAGGCCAGTTCCGCACGCCCGAAGTGCTAGATTCCTATCTCGACCAAGGTGTCCAAAAGGTGATCGTCGCTGCGCCAGTCAAAGAAAAGGCGCTCAATGTGGTCATGGGCATCAACGATGACTTATACGACCCTGATCAGCACCACTTGCTAACAGCCGCTTCTTGTACAACCAACTGCCTCGCCCCGGTGGTCAAAGTAATCAACGAAGGCTTAGGTATTCGGCACGGCGTCATCACCACAATTCACAACATCACCAATACCCAAACAATTGTTGATGCCCCTCACAAAGACCTGCGTAGAGCTAGAGCTAATAGCCTTTCGCTGATTCCAACAACAACAGGATCAGCTACGGCAATTGGCTCCATCTTTCCCGAACTAAACGGTAAACTCAATGGCTTAGCCGTTAGAGTTCCTTTGCTGAATGCGTCTTTGACTGATTGCGTGTTTGAAGTCAACGCGCCAACAACAATAGAACAAGTCAACGATTTGTTCCAACAGGCAGCGTCTGGTTCGCTCGGTCATATCTTGGGATACGAAGCGCGACCCCTAGTGTCGATTGACTATAAAGACGATCCACACTCGGCCACGATTGATGCCCTTTCAACCATGGTCGTAGACGGCACGCAGGTGAAGGTTCTGGCCTGGTATGACAACGAGTGGGGCTACGCCAATCGGATGGCTGAGCTAGCCCAAAAAGTAGCGACATCTTTGCTAGAAAAGACTGGCCAAAGGAGACTGTCGTGAAAGAGTCTGCTTCAACGTTGAGTGCGATTGACATCCGTAGCTATGTGCTGGTGACAATAGCCTACTGGGGCTTTACGGTGACCGATGGCGCATTGCGAATGCTGGTGCTGCTGTATTTTCACACGCTAGGCTATTCGCCGCTAGAAGTGGCGATGCTATTTCTGTTCTATGAGTTCTTTGGCATTGTCACTAATTTGTTTGGCGGATGGATAGCGTCGCGGTGCGGAGTAAAGCTAACGCTGTATGGCGGTATTGCGATGCAAATTGTTGCCTTGCTGCTGTTGACTCCTGTGAATGAGAGCTGGGCGATTCTCCACTGGAGAGGCTTCGCCATCGCACTAGCTGTACCCTACGTCATGTGCGCTCAGGCCATATCAGGAATCGCCAAAGACCTAACGAAGATGAGTTCTAAGAGTGCGATTCGGTTAGTGATTGCAAAGGAAGCGCAGTCGCTGCTATTCAAGTGGGTAGCGATTCTAACAGGCTCTAAGAACGCTTTGAAAGGGGTTGGTTTTTTCTTAGGTGGATTGTTGTTATCAGCCGTTGGCTATGTGAATGCGCTGCTAGTGATGGCGATAGGTTTGTTGATTGTGCTGCTTTCTAGTCGGTGGCTACCTGCGAAGATGGGAAAGGTGAAGGCAAAAGTGAAGCTGCGCCAGCTATTTTCCAAAAGCCCGGAGATCAACGTGCTTTCGACGGCCCGGTTCTTCTTGTTTGGGGCAAGAGACGTTTGGTTCGTCGTTGGGTTGCCAGTATTTCTCTACAGCGTCCTCGGCTGGTCTTTTGAGCAGGTCGGTGGCTTTTTAGCGCTTTGGGTGATTGGCTACGGGCTGGTGCAGTCGCTTGCACCCACGCTATTGCAGCGGTTCGGTTCTGGCCACCCCCCGCAAGCGAGGACGATTCGATTTTGGACTGGGATTTTGATTCTAGTGCCCAGTGCGATCGCCCTCACTCTCCAGCTTGGCTATGCCCCCGCTCCCACCATCATTATTGGCCTGCTTTTCTTCGGCATCATCTTCGCCTTCAACTCCGCCGTTCATTCCTACTTAGTTCTTGCCTACACCGAAGACGATAAAGTTGCCCTCAACGTCGGCTTCTACTACATGGCCAACTCAGGCGGCAGACTCGCAGGCACTGTCCTTTCGGGTCTAGTCTTCCAGATGTACGGACTGGTAGGCTGTCTATGGGTATCAGCGGTCTTTGTACTACTTGCAGAAATAGCAACTCTGCAACTATCGGACCCAGCCTAGAGTGACGATTGTGATAGACAAGATTGTGATAGACAAGATTAAGACGCCATCGATGGAGTGATGAAGTCTCTTAAAGATATTCGCGAGCAATTGCAGCTCGGTAGATTTGAATTTACGCGACACGCATTCAAAAGGGCTGTAGAGCGTAATATTAGTCAGCAGGAGATAAAGGAAGCAGGTGCTACTGCGGAAGTTATAGAAGACTATCCAGACGACAAATATTCGCCTAGCTCTCTACTGTTAGGCTTTACTCGGAAAGATCGAGCGCTACATCTTCAAGTGTCCAAACTAAATTCCGCTCTAGTAAAAATTATCACTCTATATGAACCAAACCGTGAACAGTGGATTGAATACAGGAGACATCAATAATGTTTAAATGTCAGGTCTGCGGTTTTGAAGGTTCGCACACTGACCAAGTTAGCGAGGTTTTCAACATTGAGGGTAAGCTTTATCTGGTCGAGAGTATTCCAGCTACGGTTTGCGATCGCTGTGGAGAAGAAACATTTAGCAAAGAGACGACAGAGCGAATTCGCCTGATGCTTCACAGTGAAGATAAGCCGTTAAGGTCAGTTCCTTTGAATGTTTTTTCGTATAGTGAAGCTGTTTGAGTAATAAGCGAAGCTCGCAGGTGAGTTGGCTCAGTGACCACAATCTCTCCAAAAACCACTCTCTACGCTCGCTTAGGCATTACCGCAGAAGAGCTGAAGGATTTTTGTGTGCGCTGGAAAATTTCTGAGTTAGCACTATTTGGCTCTGTACTAAGACCCGATTTTCGAGACGATAGCGATATCGATGTTTTGATTTCTTACCGATCAGATGCAAAACGCGGTTTGTTTGAAAAAATTGACATGAAAGAAGAATTAGAAGCGCTTGTCAGCAGAAAGGTGGATCTAGTCAGCAAAAAAGCTGTCGAGCGCAGTCGTAATTGGATTCGTCGCCAGAACATCCTGGAAAGCGCAGAGATTCTCTATGCAGAATGATTCCTCTTCTCTGGTAGATATTATCGATGCCATAGCCCTGATGGGGGATACTAACAGCGTCCGATGAGTCAGCTCATCAACTGCTTGAGATTTTCCTTGTATGGAGGATACACAACGCCTTTTTCTGTGATCAGCGCAGTGA
>NZ_JADEXO010000062.1 GCF_015207105.1 cf. Phormidesmis sp. LEGE 11477 | reverse complement strand
GCTAAAGCTAAGGATCGAAGATTTAATAAGATGCACATTTTCTGCCGCCCTTACCCTAGCCCTCTCCCGAGTACGTGTCTAGCGTAGTTGTTGGTCAGCAGCCTACGTTGCTTACCCACCCCGCCCTATCGGGCACCCCTCCCAAGAGGGGAATTCCTGGCCGAGATGCTAAAAACATAGGGCTCAGAGCCAATTTCCTCTCCTACGGAGGGGTGGCCGGAGCGTAGCGGAGGTCGGGGTGGGTTTAGTAACGTAAGCCACCAACCAATCGACGCTAAATACATGCTCTCTCGAAGGAGAGGGAGCTTGAAGTCCTTCTCCCCTAGGGAGAAAGATTTAGGCTGAGAGCCTGCGGTAAAACTTGAAATCAGACAGGTTATTAAATTCTCGTTCCTAACTGACTACTTATTTTTGCGATTATGTCGGTGCGGTTGCTTCAGCCTGGTTACTTCATTATGGTTACTTCTGTGACTATTTTTTGTGCGATTACCTGCGATTACTTCGGTTTATTCAGCAGCGTCTATCCGAACCTTTTACTTTTATCCAAGTCATTTGCCTAGGGTGATCTACGCGACATTGATTCTGCGGCATTAATTTACAAAGCAGCGGTATAAAGCCGGATATACCGACTAGACGCGCGATATGAAACGTAATAAGATTCATTCTGATTGCTAGAAATATCAGTATTAACCGCTATTACGGACCCTTAGCTTGTGGCCTTATTCGATCGTTTCTCCCGCTCCCGTAACATGGGTATCGACCTTGGTACAGCAAATACCCTCGTCTACGTCTCAGGCCGGGGAATCGTTTTACAAGAACCCTCAGTAGTCGCCATCGATGAAACCACCCGACGCCCGCTAGCGGTAGGCGAAGAAGCTAGACAGATGCTGGGGCGTACGCCTGGTAACATCAGGGCAATTCGTCCGCTGCGAGATGGCGTGATTGCAGATTTTGATACCGCCGAAGTCATGCTCAAGCATTTCATTCGCCAGGTGCATGATAATAAGGCCGCAGTCTCTCCGCAGGTGGTCATTGGTATTCCTAGCGGGGTTACGGGCGTAGAACGCCGGGCGGTGATGGAAGCGGCTTTGCAAGCAGGGGCACGTGAGGTCTCTTTGATCGATGAGCCAGTAGCGGCAGCCATCGGCGCGGGTCTGCCTGTTGACGAGCCCACTGGCAACATGATTGTCGATATTGGCGGTGGCACGACAGAAGTAGCCGTTTTGAGTCTTCAAGGCATTGTGCGTAGTGAATCGGTGCGGGTAGCAGGCGATGAGCTGACCGATTCGATCAAGCAGTATATGAAGAAAGTGAATAATCTGGATATAGGTGATCGCACCGCTGAGGAAATCAAAGTAAAGATCAGCTCTGCCTATCCCGGCCCAGAAGATGATGAGGCTTCACTAGAGGTGCGTGGTGTCCATATGCTTTCGGGTCTGCCTAGAACCGTCACCGTCAAGAGCCCGGAAATTCGTGAGAGTATGGCCGAGCCGCTATCTGTGATTATCGAAGCCGTCAAACGAACCCTCGAAAATACACCGCCGGAGCTGGCGGCTGACATCATCGATCGGGGAATTATGCTTGCGGGTGGCGGCGCACTGCTTAGAGGATTGGATACACTGATTTCTCACGAGACTGGCATTGTCGTTCACGTTGCTGCTGATCCGCTGAGCTGCGTTGTTTTAGGGACGGGCCGAGCACTTGAGAACTTCAACCAAATGGAACGAATTTTCAGCGCTCGCTCCCGCGACTTCTGAGATTGCTTCTTCGAATCACTTTTGATATCACTTCTGATACTTGTCGACAGTCACCGGCAGTCAATCGTCGTAATCAGACGCTAGAGTATTCATAATTCGGACCTGATACATACGAAGCAGCCTGATATCAGCTTTGTCATAAAAACCGTCCAACCCAAAGCAGTTAGTTAAGCAAAAAGTGGTCTAGATGTTTGCTCTAAGACGATGGTGGGATAAAAATGCACTTAGAGGAGTTCTGATTCTTCTGGCCATCGGCTCTGCTTGGGGAATTCGCCAAACCAACGGCACGCTAATCTACGAAGCCTATCAGTATGTCACCAAGCCTTTCCATCTAGCGGCTCCGCCAAGAGTCGAGCTAGACAATGCCTATGTGCTCGATTTACAGCAGCGGGTTGTAGAACTAGAAAATCAAAACCAAAAGCTACGTGAGCTAATTGACTACCAACAAGATAGTGAGCTAGACACTACCACACTTGCCGCTGTAATTGGACGCAGCGCCGATCACTGGTGGCAACAGATCATTCTCAATAAAGGGAGCCGCGATCGCGTTAAAGCAGGCGATATTGTCACCGGTCCAGGCGGGCTAGTTGGGCGGATTACAGCGGTGACGCCTAGCACTTCTAGAGTGCTGCTAGCAAGCGATCCCAACAGTCAAATTGGGGCAAAAGTCAGCCGGAGTCGTTCAACTGGATACATTCGTGGAGAAGCCGATACTCAGGCTACGATGTTCTTTTTTGAAAAGGTTCCCGATGTCAAAGTAGGGGATGTCATCGTTACCTCAGCGTTCAGTCGGCTGTTCCCTCAGGGCGTCCCGATTGGACGCATTGCTTCGATTGATTTAGGCAATAGCCCAGCACCAAAAGCTATCATTCAGCTTTCTGTGCCAGTGAGTAACTTAGAGTGGGTAAGCATTAATCCATACTCTCCAAAATTAGACGTTGATGCGGCTCCTGCCGAAATTGTCAACGATCCAGAGTAGCGGCGACTACTGTATCTATGAATTTCTATCGCTCTAGACGTTCAGCTAGACGTCCGACCAAACGTTTCAAATCCCATCGGCCTATTTGGAACTGGCTATTTACAGTCGGTTCGGTGCTGGTGTGTCTATTGCTTTTGCCAACTAGGCTGCCAGGAATGGATATTTTAGGAGTAGGGCCTAACTGGCTGCTGGTTTGGGTGGTGGTTTGGAGCATCCGCCGCACGCAGTTTGATGGTGCGATCGTAGGCATCGTTTTGGGCCTATTGCAAGACGGGCTCACTGGCAATTTCCCCACCCATGTTCCAGGTTTAATGCTAGCTGGCATCATCACAGCGCGACTGCACCGCCGTCGATTTGTGCAGGTAGATCTTATTTCTGTCGCCATCATCGTCTTTGGCCTAGCGATCGCCACCGAAAGCGTAATGGCCCTACAGCTCGCCGGACAGTATCTGCTTGGCGAAGATGCTCTCTACAGCAGCTTGAGCTCTATTTGGCAGTACTACCAGCGAGTTGCCCTCAGTTCAGCAATCTTGAGCAGCCTCTGGGCACCTGCCCTTTACTACCCGCTGCAGCAGTGGTGGAACCGCTATGAGACCAAATAACTACAGCTTATCTTTGCCGGAGTTATACCAGAGTTATTTCTTTAGCAGAACTAATTGCTAGCTGAGGCTTGCCACTTGTAGCTTCGCTGTCTGGGTAACTGCCTGTGCAGCTAAGAGAATTTCACTGTGCATTGCTGTAGGCGCTAGCTTTTGTAAATACGTTTCACTGCGAACGCCGCAGGTCAGCGCCGCTGAGCATAGCCCCATAGTCTGAGCCGCAATCACGTCTGCTTCAGTATCCCCTAGCATCCAGCTATCTTGTGTTTGATAGCCTTTTGCTGTTTGCTGAGCGATCGCCTTTGCTAGCAGCTCACATTTCTGTTCTACCCGGTTTACGTAGGCCGCATTCGTGTCTGCGATTCCGTATACCGCATCGACTAAATGAGTTAATCCCCGCTGTTGCAAAAAAGCATTCACCTGCTGAGGATGGCGCAGCGTGACTAGCACTAGACGCATATTTGCCTGCCTTAGATGGCATAGAGCCGCCTGCGCGGAGGGCTGCAGTCGATCCCACAGCAGCAGGCTGGGATGGTTGACGATTTTTTGAACCTGCTGAATGAATGGCTCAAACCAGTTAGCTGGAATCCCGGAGCGGATAGCGATCTCGATATCTGCTATCCGGTTCTGCTTCATCTGCCAGAAATGATGCTTGGATAGCGGATTAATTGGCAGGGCCTTTTCGGTTGCTCGAGTGTGGATGGATGCGATCGCCTGTAGTCCTTGTCTATAGGTTTGGTAGTAGCGCTCTGATACATCTACAATCGGGCCGTCAAAATCGCAGAAAACGACTTGCTTGGTCATAGTTAACTCCAGCTTTCAGCGTTGCGAAAATCTACAAAACGCAACACCGCAGTAATATCTCTTAACCTTAACAGCGGAACCCAGCCAAAGAACCGGAGTATTCAACAATCTTCGATTGAATTCGTAAATGACAGAGAAAGGACAAAACTATACTTTCTGCTTTTACGCACTTTATTTTGTATCGCTTCTATCGAGTATTGCTTCTTCTAGCTTTCTTTCTCAAGCCATAAAGTGACTGGCCCGTCATTCTCGATAGACACCTGCATCATTGCGCCAAACCTGCCAGTTTCTACCTTCAGCCCGCTCTGGCGCAGCCGCAGCACAAATTTTTCATACAGCTTCTTAGCCGTAGCAGGTGGCGCAGCATTCGCAAATGAAGGTCGTCTTCCTTTTCGGCTATCGCCATACAGCGTGAACTGACTGACTACTAACAGTTCACCGTCAATTTCCGCGACTGATTGGTCAAATCGCCCTTTAGAATCACTTGGGAATAGTCGCAGGCTGAGGCATTTCTTCGCCATCCATTCCAATTCAGCTTCGGTATCTGCAGGGCCAATGCCTACCAGTAGATTCAATCCTCGACCAATAGAGCCGATGACTTCGCTATCCACCGCGACCTGAGATGAACTCACCCGCTGAATTAAAACCCTCATCTACTCGTCAATCCATCTATCAGCCAAAGCTCTATTAGCCAAAGCTCTATTAGCCAAAGCTCTATTAGCCAAAGCTCTATCAGCCAAAACTCTATCGGCCAAACCCTCTACCACTCTCTGCTGACTCAGTGCAAAAGCAATTCTCAATCTGGGTTCGTAGTGCTTCTTCATCTAGATTTTGACCGATCAGCACTAGCTGATTCTTTTGCGGACGGCCAGCCCACTCCTCATCTTCTAGCGAGAAGCGCTTGCCGCTGAGGTGAAAGATGTGGCGCTTAGGGCTCTCATCAAACCACAGGATGCCTTTCGCTCTAAAGACGGATGCAGGCAGCTGATTATCTAAGAAGTACTGAAATTTGCGAATAGCTAAAGGCTGCTGCCTGTCAAAAGAGACAGAGGTAAAGCCGTCAATGTCTAGATGAGAGTGGGTGCTGTGGTCATGATCGTGCTCATGGTCATGCTCACAGTGACCGTGGTCGTGCTCGCAGTTCGCGTGGTCATGGTCACCGTGGTTGTGCGCTTCATGATCATGACCGGAATGATCGTGGCCCGAGTGCTCATGACTTGAGTGGTCATGAGCATCATGAGTGTGAGCGGAGTGGTCGTGGCTGTCTTCTTTGGCCTGGTTTTCTGCGCTCTTTCCAAAGTATTTGTCTGATTCAAATAGACCTACACTCAAAATCAGAGGCAGTGGCACGTCTGAATGATCCGTGCGAAGGATGCGGGCGTCTTCTTTGATATCACGTAGCTTGACTTCCAGGCTGTCGGCGTCGGCGTCGTCTACCAAATCCATCTTGTTTAGCAGGATGATGTCACCGTAGGCAATCTGGTTGTAGGCAGCCTGAGAGTTGAACAAATCCAAGCTGTAGTTCTCGGCATCAACGACCGTCACAATGGAATCTAGCCGGGTTAGATCTCGTAGCTCTGTGCCTAGAAAAGTCAAAGCGACAGGAAGAGGATCGGCTAGGCCGGTAGTTTCGACGACCAGATAGTCAATTTTGTCTGAGCGTTCTAGAACTTTGTAGACGGCTTCTAGCAGGTCGTTGTTAATTGTGCAGCAGATGCAGCCGTTGCTGAGCTCGACCATGCTGTCATCACCTGTTTTGATCAGCAGATCGTTGTCAATGCCTACTTCACCAAATTCATTCACCAGTACGGCTGTCTTCAGCCCTTCTTGATTGGTCAAGATGTGATTGAGCAGCGTAGTTTTACCGCTGCCTAAAAAACCAGTGATGATCGTGACGGGTAGGCCATGCTTAGAAGCATCCATAGGTTTATTAGGAGCGAGCGTCGTGGCAGTCATAGAGATCGGTTTGCTAGGTAGTGGCTATCGAACGAGCGAATCGTTAAGCAGAGATTTTTAATCTAATTATTTGTGGTTATTTGTGGCTTAATTATCACGCATTCGCTAAGGATTGCGGGAGTAAGTTTACGTCAATTAAAGGAAGCTGGTGCAAAAGTTTAGCGCTGTGATGGGAGTTTCCAATTTACTATTGAGTTTGCTTGAGCATTTTCTTGAGCAGTCGATCTCGATATATATAGCCCCCATACAGACCCTATGAGCGTAGCCATTTACAATACGCTTTCTCGCCAGAAGGAAGCTTTTGAACCGCTTACTCCCAATCAGGTGACGATGTACTGCTGCGGGGTAACTGTCTATGACTACTGCCATCTGGGGCATGCGCGTTCGTACATTGTGTGGGATACGATTCGTCGCTATCTCTCTTGGCGCGGCTACGACGTGCGCTATGTTCAAAATTTCACCGATATCGACGACAAGATCCTAAATCGCGCTCGCAATGAAAAGTCTTCGATGGGGGCGGTTGCCGAAAAATATACGGCTGCTTACTTTGAGGATATGGCGCGGCTCAATATTCTAGAAGCCGATGAATATACCTACGCCACTCATACTATTGATGGAATTAAACGACTGATCCACGAGCTAGAGAACAAGGGCTATGCCTATCCTGCCGAGGGTGATGTGTATTATTCGGTACGTAAGTTCGACGGCTATGGCAAGCTATCGGGGCGCAAGCTCGATGATATGGAAGCAGGGCGCAGTGGCCGAGTAGGCACGAAAGCGGACTCTATCAAGAAAGACCCGTTTGACTTTGCGCTGTGGAAGGCGGCTAAGCCAGATGAACCGTCTTGGGAATCGACCTGGGGGCCGGGGCGTCCGGGCTGGCATATTGAATGTAGCGCCATGGTGCGCGATCGCCTCGGAGACACCATTGATATTCACGTTGGCGGCGCAGATCTCCAGTTCCCTCACCACGAAAACGAGATAGCCCAATCCGAAGCCGCCACGGGTAAACCGCTCGCGACCTATTGGATGCACAACGGCATGGTGAATGTAGACGGCACCAAAATGTCGAAGTCGTTGGGCAATTTCACAACGATTCGTAATCTGCTAGATGCAGAAGCAGGCCCCGACCCGATGGCTGTACGCATGTTTGTGATGCAGTCTCAGTATCGGATGCCGCTCGATTTTACCGAAGAGGCTATTGTCGCTGCAAAGAAAGGCTGGGCAACCCTGAATGAAGGGCTAAATTTTGGGACGCAGCACGGTGAAAGTCTAGGCTGGGCTACAGTATCGGCTAATGATATTGCCGCTGATGATTTAGACGAGGCAGCCGTCGATCAATTTCGGGCCTCGATGGATGATGACTTTAATACGCCTGGGGCGATCGCAATTCTGTTCGGCTTAGCCAAAGAACTCCAGCGTCAAAGCAACTTGATCGTTCACGAGGGTAAGCCTGATACCGATCCAAAGCAGCTTCAGCAGCAGTGGCAGACTCTAGTCACACTCGCAGGTGTGCTGGGGCTAGAAGCTCAATCAATCGAATCCGATAGCGCTGATACGGGCCCTAGTCATGCCGAAATCGAAACCCTCGTTGCCCAGCGCGCCGCCGCGAAACAAGCCAAAAACTATGCAGAATCCGATCGAATTCGAGACGAGCTTAAAGCGCAAGGCATTACCCTGATCGACAAACCGGGTGGCGTCACCATTTGGCACCGCTAACCATCGAGCATACAGTCCGCTGATTATCCGCTTTGAGAAGGGCAAACCCCCAAGCTATCTATCGTTGTTTCAATAAAATGCTGGAATTCATCACGCTCCCAGAGGGCAAACTGCCACCCGTCGCGCCCTATTCTCATGCTGTTCGCGCGGGCGATTTCTTGTTTGTCACCGGACAGCTAGCAGAAGATCCTGATACGGGCGAAGTCGTCAAGGGATCGATCGAGGCACAAACCGAGCAGGTAATGGACAACCTTCGACTCGTATTGGAGCACGCGGGAACCAGCTTTGAAAACGTTGTCATGTCTCGAATCTTCGTTACCGATTTTCGCTATTACGAAACGGTTAACCAAATCTATTCTAGTCGGTTCACGTCAGGCCGATATCCCGGACGAACGACGGTCGGCGTCACTGCGCTAGCCGGGTTTGGCGATGTAGAGATTGATTTGATTGTGTACTGCGGCGAGTAAAGCAAGTAGATCTAAAGTAGGTAGAGCTATCGACCTAGATCTTCTAGATCCTCTAAATCTTCTAAATCGCTCACTTCTGATAGGTCCAAGCACAGCTCTTGAAAAGCCTGATTGCGGGTCTTGCGCGATGTCCGCCGATACTTTTTTGCCTCTAACCTGGGCTCGTGCAAGATCTTGCCATCTTCCAACATCTTCACTTTCTCAGTAGCTTCGGCCTCACCCTTATGCAAAAGTGCCTGCTGCTGCTTTATGACTTCTTCTAGCAACAGGAGATAGTGTTCGTAGCGTTCCCACGCTCCCCGGACAGCGCATCCTGGTTCATCGCGATGAAGGCAGTTGCTGAACTGACAGCTCTTGTCAGTAAGGCGCTGATGAATTTCAGGAAAGAGGTCACCGAGCGCCTCCGCTGTCGTGACAATATCTGGCTGGTTGAATCCTGGGGTATCAGCTAGAAATCCACCGTTGGGCAGCTCATAAAGCTCTACATGACGAGTGGTATGACGACCGCGACTGAGCTTACCTGATACTGCACTCACTCTTAAGTTTTGGGCAGGAATCAGCCGATTGGTCAGACTGGATTTGCCTACACCCGATGGCCCCGCTAGCACGGTGATCTTACCCTGCAGCGCCGTCAGCAGGCGTTTAGGCAGCTCAAAATCATCTCGAATACTCACCATCAGCGGCGTATAGCCCCAGCCTGCTAGTCTATCTTGCCACTGGTGTGCAATTTCTTCAGTCACCAGATCGCACTTGTTTAGGCATAGCGTGATGCTTAGCCCTGTCGACTCAGCTTTGAGGAGGAAGCGACTGAGCTGATGGGTATCAAGATCGGGCTCGGCGATCGCAAATACCAGCAGCACCTGATCCACGTTGGCAACGGGTGGACGGTCTAAAAATGTTCGCCGAGGATGAATCGCGGCGATCGCACCTCGCCCGCCTTGCCAGTCAGGTTCTTCTACGGTGACGCGATCGCCCACCATAATCTGCTGTCCTAGCTTTTTGAGCAATCCTCGACGGATGCACAGCAAAACAGGTTTTTCCCCGGATGAGATCTGCGGCAATGCCTCTTCTGCCATTCCCTCTAACTGCACCGAGTAGTAATTCGCCTTAATTGAGACCACCGTTCCGGTCAAAGCCTCAGCAGTGAAGGGCGTAGAAGACACTGCCCCCATTGCATCTAGCCTGAGCGCATCTGGCCTCACCGTATCCGGTTTCATGAACCGGATGGACGGCGAACCTGCACCGCAAAATAGTCCGTGCGATCATCAACCAATTCCACCCCATAGCCATCCATTCGTAGACTATCTGGCACTTGTTCAATTGGCTCACCTGGGTCTAGCCAGACTTCTAGCAATGAGCCCGGCTTCATTTTCTCTAAAGTTAGCTTCGTTCGTACAAAATTCAAGGGGCAGGGCGTTCCTCTCAAATCGAGGCAGCGATCTGCAAGACTATCCATTAAATAGCCCTCCTAGAAAGCCTTCTTTTTTGCTCTTGCCAACTAGTTCGCCTCGAACTTCTGCTAACTGAGTCAGCAGTTCTTTTTCTTCAGACTTCAGCCGGGTTGGAATATCTACCTTCACCGTAATTAAATGCTTACCCCGACTGACTGGATTGCCCAACCTAGGCACACCGCGCCCGTCCAAAGACAAAACGGTATTTGGCTGCGTTCCGGCAGGCACCTGCATCGAAACTTTTCCGTCTACCGTTTCTACTTCTAACTCACAGCCTAAAATGGCCTGCAAATAGCTCACACTCAAATCAGAGTGAATGTCAATGCCGTCTCTTCTGAATTTAGACTCTTCGTTAACCACTAGATAGACGTACAAGTCGCCCGCTGGCCCATTGCGCTTACCAGCATCGCCTTCACCTGATACCCGCAGCCGAGTCCCATTTTCGACACCTGCAGGTATGGTAATTTTTAGCTTTTTGTTGGTTTGCTTTTGACCGCTACCACCACAGGTTTCGCATCGATCTTCGACCACTTCGCCGCTACCGTTACAGGTCGGGCAGGTTGAAACTTGATTAAAAATGCCGAACGGGGTGCGCGTTGCTCGTCTGACCTGACCCGCGCCGTTACAGGTGGTGCAGGTTCTTGGCCGAGTTCCCGGCTTTGCACCCGAGCCGCTGCAGGTGGTGCAGGTTTCTAAGTGACTAATCCTGATTTCTTTTTCGCCACCAAAGACAGCTTCCTTGAAGTCCAGCTTGAGATTGAGGCGCAGATCATCGCCACGCATGGGACCTCGTCGTCTCTGCTGGCCAGGCTGCCCTGAGAATCCGTTGAAAAAACTCTCAAAGATATCGGCAAATCCGCCCATATCCTGAAAGTCTTGAAATCCGCCCGCGCCCGCAGAAGCGGCACCCCCTACCCCGGCTTCACCGAAGCGATCGTAGCGAGCTCGCACTTCTGGCTCTGAAAGGACTTCATAGGCGCGACTGACTTCTTTAAAGGTCTCTTCCGCGCCCGGATCTTTGTTGACGTCTGGATGATACTTACGCGCTAGCTTACGGTAGGCACGCTTGATCTCATCTGGCTCGGCGCTGCGAGAGACACCCAGAGTTTCGTAGTAATCACGGGCCATAGAACGTCAGTCAAAAAGAGGATTTGCAGTTCACGAATCAATATATATTGACCCATTGTATAGCAAACCTTCTGTTGCATAGGGCGGCTTTCACCCATTCCAACCCTACTCTTCTGGCGACTTTTGCCTACGTGTTTTTGCCCACCCTATCAGGTAGTCGGCTAGGTGAGGTCGAGGGGAGCTATTACGCTCCGCCCCTCCTCTTTAGATCTGTACGTGCTGGTTTCCCAGCATACAGCTCCCGAATGATTGACATCTCAAACCCGAAGATATGACTCATCGGGCTTCGACGTTTGCGTTCATGTGGATATAGTCATGACAGCTTTCATGAACCATAGCGCAGTTGCTATAGCTATGATTGCTGTGATTAGCGTCTATGTGGTGCAAGTGAATCGGCTCATTGTCAATGAAGCTGAGTTTGCACCGCCAACATTTATGCCCCTGTTTCTTAAGCAAGTTGGCCCTCAATCCCTGGTAGTGCTTTGACTTGCGCTGGCTCCAGTAATTGATATCTCCATCAAAAGGTGTTTTAGTCCCTTTGACTTTGACGTGGCCATTTTGTTTGTATCCGACCGTCAAGAAGGCAGCCTCAACGGCCTTCTTCCGCTCGTGTCGAGTGAGGCTAGTCCCTGTTCTCAGTCGCCTAACGAAAGCTAACCTGAGCGCTGAAGCTGAGAAGTTTGACCCGCTCATGTAACAGTACTTGTGGTAGTTTCGCCAGCCGCTGACGAGCGGCGCTAGTCTCTCAACCTTTCTAGGAACAGAGATATTCGAGCTGATGATGATGTCTTTAACTTTCTTTCGGAAGGCCCGATAGTTACCTTTTGAAGGCGTTATCCGAAGCTTTCCTTTCGGCATTACCCTAAAGTGCCACCCAAGAAAGTCAAATCCATTGGTCGATGAGGTAATGCGCGTTTTAGCTTGGCTCACGTTGAGTTTGAGCGGCGCTAGGTGTCGCTCTAGCTGACTTAGCACCGATTCGGGTTCTATCCCCTTGGGCAGGACGAACACCATGTCGTCTGCGTAACGAATATAGGAGTCGATGGTTCTGCCGTTGCTGGCTTTATATCGTCCCACTGTTTCGACACCTTCGAGTGCAATGTTGGCTAGCAAGGGACTAATCACGCCCCCTTGAGGTGTTCCTTGGTCGGGGTAACCGAGGCTAGTCCCCGCCTTTAGGCACCTGAGCAACCCCACCTTTACTGCCTGCGGGCAGATAGCCGCGCTCAAGATGTGGCCGTGGTCTATCCGGTCGAAGCACTTTTCAATATCTACTTCCAAAACGGTTTTTTGTTTGCCGTGATGGCATAGCTTTTGAAACAGATGCTTCTGGGCGTCCCGACAGCCTCTACCGGGCCTAAATCCATATGAGTGTGGATGGAAGGTTGCTTCATGGGCCGGTTCCATTGCGTATTTCACCAGGCATTGCCAAGCTCTATCCGCGATAGTCGGCACTTTTAGCACTCTGAGCGTCCCATCCTTTTTAGGAATAGGTATTTCTCTGAGTTTCTGATGCGCCCAGTCGAACGTATGTTCTTCTAGTTGCTTGGCTAGCTGGAACCTTTCGGTGCCTTCTAGCGCTGTTCTTCCATCGACTCCAGCGGTTTGTTTTCCCTGATTGAGTTGGGTGACCTGTCGGATAGCCATGAAGATGGCGCACTTGGAGCGAAGAATTAACTTTTGCAAGTTCTTCGCTCGCCTCTTATCATTTGCTTGAATCGCTTTCCACACGCGATGTTGCAGCCGGAACAACGTCTTCTGGAATTGCTTCCATGGGAGCGCCTGCCAAGATTCACTATGTTGCGTTTGCTTCATGTGTCTAACCTGTAGTCTGCGCGAGCGTCGTGTGTTCTATCATCCTCAAGCCAGTTACGGCTTGTCCTACCCGTCTTGTGAGAATTCCGTATCCCCCCTTACCTACACAGCAATCGACTTTGCTGTGACTCACAAGACGTTTCTTTTCGTTCCCCTTCAGGATTGGTATGACGCTTTAGGACGGTTCATTTCACCCACCGAGACTCAAGGGAGCTTGTGTCGAGCACAAAACCAAGC
Source organism: cf. Phormidesmis sp. LEGE 11477 (assembly GCF_015207105.1). Classification (GTDB taxonomy): domain Bacteria; phylum Cyanobacteriota; class Cyanobacteriia; order Phormidesmidales; family Phormidesmidaceae; genus Phormidesmis. Next base: position 22,567 of record NZ_JADEXO010000062.1, on the reverse strand, counting down.
GAGTTCTGTTCGGTACAGGTTGAGGGTTACGGCAGTCCTCGTACCTCGTAGGCTTGGATGCTTTTATAGAACCTGTTTATCCTTGGCGTCTCCCCGTTAGCGCCAGTGTGCCTATCTGCCTTGGCTCTGATTGCGCCCTGTTACCAGCTTCACTCTGCAAGATTTGGGGCTTGCTCGGTGTGGTCAGATTGGGAGTTATCAACCCTCGTGACAGTGGGACTTTCACCCACATCCATCAGGAGTTAGAAGGGTTTAAGCATCTGCTTTGACCTTCCCTATGTTTATGACCTTTATGGCGGGTCTTTCGCATAGAACGAATCGCACGTACTCCGCCTATAGCCGTAGGCTTAGGGGGTGGTGTAAGCCAGGTGAACTTTGCGAGCAATCTACAACTGAGCATAGTATATTGTAGATATGCTAAACATGACGTGGGAATTCAAGTTAGAGCCAAGCGCTGAGCAGGTTTCAGAAATTGAGCGCACTTTGTCAGTGTGCCGCAAGGTCTGGAATTACGCGCTGTGCGAACGCAAAGACTGGCTGAATTCTCGCAAGTGCCCGGTCAACGCCTGCTCGCTCCGTTCTGAATATATTCTGAGTGCAGATTGTCCTTTTCCTGGCTACCACCGCCAAGCTAAAGCGCTAACGGCAGCGAAGAAAGAGATACATGAATTGCGTAGTGTTAATGCTCAGATGCTGCAACAGGTATTGAGAAAGCTGGATATTGCTTGGGAGAGATGGAGACTAAAGCGCTCAGGACTGCCCCGGTTTAAGAACCAAACTCGAATGCGTGGCTTTGCCTTTCCTCAGATGCTTAAAAACTGCATTTCTGAAATGGGCCTTAAGTTACCGCAACTGGGCTGGCTTAAAGTTCGCTGGTCGAGAGAGATTCCCGACCTGTTTACGGTTAAGCAGGCTCGAATTGTGCACAAAGCTTCCGGCTACTTCGTCATGCTTAGCTTAGAGGCCGATGTTGACCTCCCGGCAGTGCCGTATCACGGTCACAGCCTGGGCGTTGACGTAGGGCTTGAGTACTTTCTCTCAACTTCGGATGGATTACAGGTCAAGCGACCTCGGTTTTTGGATGCCTTGTCCCGCAAGCTGAAATTGCTGCAACGCAGGCTAAAGAAAAAGACAAAGGGGTCAAAAAATTGGCTGAAGCTTCAGAAGAAGATTGCGAGAGTTCACCAGCGCATTGCCGATACTCGGAAGGACTGGCACTTCAAGCTAGCTCACCGGCTGTGTGATCAAGCGAGTTCAATCTTCGTTGAAGATCTTGATTTTAGGATTATGGCTAAAGGCTTTCTGGGCAAGCATACGCTTGATGCAGGATTAGGCCAGTTCACTAATCAGATTCTTCCGTGGGTGTGTTTTAAGCGCGATGTGTATTACGGCCAGGTGAATGCTTATGGCACGTCTCAGGAGTGTCCTGATTGCGGCGCTGACGTAAAAAAAGATTTGAGCGTACGGGTTTCTCATTGTCGGGCTTGTGGCTCGATTAAACCGAGAGATACTGCCGCTGCTCAAGTGATTTGTACCCGTGGGCAGCGGGGAATGGAAAATGCCTGTGGAGCCGAGGTGGCGGGGGCGGCGGTAACGTCGTTTAGTCAACTGGCTTTGAAGCAGGAAATCTTTAGAGCGATCTAAAGAATCTCACTGCATACCGCGCAGCGGTTGCTGGGAGAGTATGTCAATCAATCGCTTCGTAATCAGCAGCAATCGTATTATCAATATCAAATTCTTCGCCAGCCGCGACATCAAAGGTGGTTGCGGCAGCACTCTCATTTGAGGACTGGTCTGGGGTCTGGTTTGAGGTCTGCGCCGGAGGTTGATCTAGAGACTGAGCAGCTTCTAGTTCGGACTGCTGTGACACGTCCTTACTGGCGTTAGCCTCTACGGCTACGTTTGCAGCAACTGGCTGGCTAGCTGGTTGAGCAGCAGATGCCTGAGCAGCCGGTTCTGCATCAGCGGCTGAGCTCCCATCATCAGTGGCCATGTTAGCTCCTGGCATTTCCTCGTTGAGGTCGCCACTGCTTGTACTATCTTTAGTCACCTGGCGATAGATTCCAGAACCGATGTCGAAGATGCTTTGCTGCAGCGCATCTAGCTTTTGTGAGATGTCAGCAGGCTGCGCGTTTTTGTCTGTTACAGCTGCTTTTAGCGCTTCTGCTTGGGCTTCTGCTTGGGCTCTAAGTTCTTCGGAAATAACGTCAGCGTTATCACGCAGCGTCGATTCGTAGCTGTAGAAGAGCGAATCTGCTCGGTTTTGCAGTTCGGCGACCACCCGGCGCTGTTCGTCCTCGCCTGCATAAACTTCGGCTTCCTCTTTCATCCGGGTAACTTCGGCAGGAGACAGACCCCCTCGATTGGTGATTTTGATACTTTGAGCGCGGTTGGTTCCTAGGTCTTTAGCAGCAACTTGTAGGATACCGTCAGCGTCGATCTCGAAAGAGACTTCGATTTGAGGAACGCCTCTAGGTGCGGCTGGAATACCCGTTAGCTCAAAGCGGCCTAGACTCTTGTTGTCCTTGGCCATCGCTCTTTCGCCTTGAAGCGCGTGGACCTCTACAGAAGTTTGACCGTCGGCAGCCGTCGAAAATACCCGAGTTTTGCTAGTGGGGATGGTTGTGTTGCGCTCGATGATTTTAGTAAAGACATCGCCTAGCGTTTCGATGCCTAGAGATAGCGGCGTAACATCCAACAAAAGTAGGTCTTTGACCTCGCCGCCGAGCACGCCAGCCTGGATAGAAGCGCCTAAGGCAACGGCTTCGTCTGGATTGACTGAGCGGTCGGGCGCTTGACCATTGAAGAATTCGGTAATCGCCGCCTGTACAGAAGGGATTCTAGTAGAGCCACCGACTAGTAGGATTCGATCGACGTCTTCAGCACTAATTTCGGCGTCTTTTAGCGCCTGTTTAACTGGCTCTAGCGTGTTTTGAATCAGCGGGGCCGCCAGCTCTTCAAATTGCGATCGCGTCAGTCCCATCTCCAGATGTTTTGGCCCTGTCTCATCTGCCGCGATGAATGGCAAATTAATCGAGGTCTTTGCCATTGTAGAAAGCTCGACTTTCGCTTTTTCTGCCGCTTCTCGAATCCGCTGAAGGGCCATGCGGTCATTGGTTAGATCCATGCTTTCCTGCTTAAGAAAGGCGGCTATCATCCAATCGACAATACAGTTGTCAAAGTCATCGCCCCCTAGCTGGTTGTTCCCAGAGGTTGCCTTAACTTCAAAAACGCCATCGCCTAGCTGCAAAATAGACACATCAAAGGTGCCACCGCCTAAGTCAAAGACTAAAACCGTCTGGTCCTGGTCTTGCTTGTCTAAGCCATAAGAAAGGGCAGCGGCAGTCGGTTCATTGATGATCCGAAGGACTTCTAGACCCGCGATCGCACCTGCATCCTTAGTAGCCTGTCTTTGGGCATCAGTAAAATAAGCTGGCACTGTGATTACAGCCTGGTCAACTGGTTCGCTCAGGTAGGCTTCAGCGTCACTTTTGAGCTTTTGTAGCGTCATCGCTGAGACTTCTTGTGGAGTGAAGCTCTTTGATCTGATCACCACATCGACGGTATCGTCTTTGCCCTTAGTGCATTTGTAAGGGACGCGCGATCGCTCCGAGTCAGTATCATTCCAGCGCCTGCCAATAAACCGCTTAATACTGTAGACCGTATTTTCCGCGTTCGTTACTGCCTGACGCTTTGCTAGTTGACCGACTAAGCGTTCTCCTCCCTTAGCAAATCCCACAATACTTGGCGTCGTCCGACCACCCTCAGTATTGGGTATAACCACGGGCTTACCGCCTTCAAGCACAGCCACGCAGCTATTAGTAGTTCCTAGGTCGATACCGATAACTTTTCCCATAATCTGCTCGGACGGGCCTCGTGAAGGTTGGTTGAGCCAAACCCGACTGAGCTAAACCCTTGTCTCGAAACAGTTGTCTCAAGAGAACAGTCACCCGGATTCAGCAGTGGAGTCTAGCGGCGTAGCTACTTTGACCATTGCATGACGCAGCACGCGCTCCCCTAGAACATACCCACGGACAAACTCCTCAATAACAGTTCCCTCGGGATAGTCGCTCGTAGGCTCGCGCATCACAGCCTCATGCAGATTCGGATCAAACTCCTTTCCTTCAGAGCGCATCGGCGACACACCCAGCTTCTTCAGCGCCTCCACTAGCTGCTTATAAACGCCCTGATAGCTTTTGTGAATAGCTAGCTCACCTTCACTCTGCGGCTTGATCTGAGACCTAGCCCGCTCAAAGTTATCGACGACCTCTAGTAAGCCATTGATTGTATTGCACTTCACCTGCTCTTCTAGGGTCTCGCGCTCCTTCAACGTGCGCTTACGGAAATTATCAAAATCAGCCGTCAGACGAGCAAACTGCCCGCTCCGTTCCTCTAGCTGAGACTGTAAAGATTCTGTCTGCTGCTGTAAAGCGACTCTTGCTTCTGCCTCAGCGCTAAAGGCATCCTCAAAAGAAATATCGTCGTCCACCGAATCATTGCCCACAGTAGGCTCACCTGCAGATTCACCCACAGGTTCACTTGCAGAGTCAAATGTCTGCTCGAAATCAATATCTGCCGAGGCATCTTCCACACGAAGTTCCTCAATATTCTCAGCGCTCTCTTCGGCACCTTGCTGGTTGTCGTTTTTATCTGCGTCTATCATCTCGTCACTTATTCCTAGGCTAAAAAAACTAGGCTAAAAAAAGTCTACCTGAGCCCTATTTATCCTGTCCATATTAAAAGAGTGGGTTCCACTTTTATAACCGGTTTTCCGTATCGGTTATCCCTATGTATCGGTTATCCCTACATGTAGTCATGTCTCAATAGACTTATTGCTCTCCTACGAGCTAGCGCAGTACTAAGGGACACTGAATCTTAGAAGAGCTCAAACCACCTATTCGCCAAGACTATGTATTGGCGCTGTGTATTAACACGGACAAGCTCGAATTCCTCAGCTGAGCTTTGCATGCGTATTTGTGGGCACACTCGGTGAGAGATTTTTTCGCATCGCCCAATGACAAATTCTTCATCCACGCGGAAAGCGCTTGTATTGCAGAAAAGCTTTTCGCCTTTCAGCAGCAAGCTCATACAGACAGGCTTTGTAGATGGCTCTCAGATGCAGCAAGCATTAGTCGAGAGTCGAAAGTCAGGCAGAGCACTTACTGACGTCCTAGAGTCGATAGCAGGTCAACAGCTATCGCCAGAGCTAGTGCGTCAATATAAAAAACAACAGCTCTTCGAGCTCAAAATCCTCTATGGTGTCGAGTCTCTCGATCCTGAAATTGAAGAAATCTCAGAAAGTCAGGTCACCGATCTGATCGATGGCCTCATTCCAGTCGATATCTGCCGCCGTCACCGTCTAGTGCCTCTTTCTCAGTCGGAAGAGAAAGGAAAGCAGTCTGTATTGATTGCTATGGTCGATCCGGAGAATTTAGAAGCGCAAGACGATCTAAACCGTATCCTCAGGCCAAAGAACATTAGCCTACAGCGCATGGTCATCACGATTGAAGACTACCAGCGTTTGATGGCTAAGTTTTTAGATGAGCTAGTCGCTAAGGAAAAAGAAGAGAAATTACTGGCCGGGAAACCTCAGAAAAAAATTATTACCCCAGCCGAAGTCAGTACGAATCTAGAAGACCTTGACCTCGACTCTGATAGCTTAGAAGACGATGTTGATGATGACGATGATTTGGGAGAAGCCCTGCTAGACGCAGGTGCTGCGCCTGTGATTGCGCTTGTTAACAAGATTCTAGTCAAAGCGCTCCAAGAAGAAGTCTCGGATATTCACGTTGAACCCCAAGAAGAGTACTTACGAATTCGCTTTCGCAAAGACGGCGTTCTTAGAGAAGCTTTCCCCCACCTGCCGAAGAAGATTGTTCCTGCTGCCACTGCCCGATTCAAAATTATTGCTGAGCTAGACATCGCGGAAAGGAGATTGCCACAAGATGGACGAATCAGGCGAGTCTTTCAGGGTCGCAAAGTAGACTTTCGAGTTAGCACGCTGCCTAGCCGCTACGGGGAGAAAGTCGTTCTACGAATTCTGGATAACTCTTCTACTCAGCTGGGACTAGGCGCGCTGATCACCGATGAGGAAACTCTAAATATTGTTCAAGATATGGCCAAACGGCCTTTTGGGTTAATTCTGGTCACCGGACCGACTGGTTCAGGTAAAACCACTAGTCTTTACTCAGTCCTTTCTGAGCGGAACGAACCTGGCGTCAATATCAGTACAGCAGAAGACCCAATCGAATATGCTTTGCCAGGCATCACCCAGGTGCAAGTCATCCGCGAAAAAGGAATGAACTTTGCTGCTATTCTCAGATCCTTTTTAAGGCAAGATCCTGACGTAATCCTGGTGGGTGAAACTCGTGACCCTGAGACCGCTAAAACCGCCATCGAGGCGGCACTGACAGGCCACCTAGTATTGACGACCTTGCATACAAACGATGCAGCAGGCGCTGTAGCCAGACTAGGAGAAATGGGCGTTGAATCCTTTCAGGTTGCTAACTCCTTGATCGGAGTTTTAGCACAGAGACTGGTCCGTAGAGTTTGCTCAGATTGTCGAGTTGCCTATCAGCCAACACCCGAAGAGCTAGCCCGCTATGGGTTGAGTGCTTCTAAAGATCACGAGATGACTTTGTACAAAGCCAACAGAATACCTACCGATGAAATCAGCGCTTTAAAGGAAGCTGGACAGCTATGCGGTAAGTGTGGAGGCAGCGGCTATAAAGGCCGAGTCGGGGTATATGAAGTGATGCGTGTAACTGAGCGGTTGCAGCAATATATTTCAGAAGGTGCGCCTTCTGAGCAGATCAAGGAAATCGCCGTAGAAGAAGGCATGCATACTTTATTGGCATACAGTTTGAACCTGGTGAAAGAAGGCCATACGACTTTAGAAGAAGTGGAGCGAGTCACTTTCACCGACAAAGGACTAGAGGCCGAGCTAAAGGCCAAGCGCAAAAGTGTGCTCTCTTGCAGTCACTGTACTGCGGAGCTTCATCACGAATGGCTAGATTGCCCCTATTGTCTAACGCCTCGCTACAAAGATTAGCGGCGACGGTTTCATCTCAAAGTCCAAGATTAAAAACACTCAAGAATAAGGATGCCAGCTATGGAACTGATGATTGAAGACTTGATGGAAGAAGTCGTTGAGCGAGGAGGCTCTGACTTACATCTATCTACAGGATTGCCACCTTACATCCGGATTAGCGGACATCTGACAGCAACAGACCATCCGCCTATGACAGCAGATCAGTGTCAGCGGCTGATATTCAGCATGCTGAACAATTCGCAAAGAAAGATCCTAGAGCAGACTTGGGAACTAGACTGTTCTTATGGCGTTCGTGGACTCGCTCGGTTTAGGGTAAACGTTTACAAGGATAGGGGTACTTACGCTGCATGTTTGAGGGCACTGAGTTCCAAGATTCCTAGCTTAGATGTGCTGGGTCTACCGCCGATTGTGACCGAGCTATCAGAAAAGCCTAGAGGGATGGTGCTGGTAACTGGACCCACAGGTTCGGGGAAAACCACGACGCTTGCTTCGATGATCAACAATATCAATACGACTAGAGCGGAGCACATCTTAACAGTAGAAGACCCAATTGAGTTTGTATATGAGCCGGTCAAAAGTTTGATCCATCAGCGGCAGGTCGGTGAAGATACGAAGAGCTTCTCGAATGCTCTAAAAGGCGCACTTCGAGAAGACCCAGATGTGATTTTGGTTGGTGAGATGCGAGATTTGGAGACTATTTCTCTGGCTATCTCAGCGGCAGAGACCGGTCACCTAGTATTTGGCACTCTGCACACTAGCTCTGCGGCGCAAACGGTAGATAGGATTGTGGATGTTTTTCCGCCCGCACAGCATCAACAAATTAGAGTGCAGCTTTCTAACTCTTTGGTCGCTGTTTTAAGTCAGTGTCTGGTGTCAAAAGCGAATCCAAAGCCGGGAGAATTTGGTCGAGTGATGGCACAAGAGATTATGGTGGTAACGCCAGGTATCTCTAATATGATTCGAGAAGGTAAGACGGCCCAGATTTACGGTGCGATTCAAACAGGAGGTCGCCTAGCGATGCAAACATTAGAGATGGCGCTAGCTGATCTGTATAAGAACAAAGTGATTAGCTTTGATGCAGCCATGTCGAAGACCTCGCGTCCTGAAGAGATGCAGCGACTGATCGGCGGCCCACCGAGTGCAGCAAAAACACCTGCTAAGTCAGGGAGACGTTAACTGATTGGCTATTTTTTGTTCATTTGCTCTGTTGTGTTTAATAAGAGAAAACCATGCCTACCTACGTAGCAACTGGCCGAGATACGGCAGGAAAAGCAACTCGTCGGAAGATAGAAGCCGACTCACCGGCTGAAGCACGCACTCTGATCAAAAGTCAGGGAATGCATATCCAAGACATAAAAGAAGAAAGAGGTCTTAGCTTCAATCTGGCTGACATCCAAACTTCGATGACCAAGGTGACGGTGAAAGATAAAGCCGTCTTTTCTCGTCAGTTTGCAGCGCTGGTTTCTTCTGGTGTCGCGCTAGTACGTGGCATCGGTATTCTGTCGGATCAGTGTCCTAATCCTAAAATGAAAGTCGCGCTCACTCAGATCAACTCGGATGTGCAGCAGGGAACTAGCCTATCCGACTCTATGCGGAAGCATCCTGATAGCTTTGACAATCTGTATGTGAGCATGGTTCAAGCTGGAGAAGTCGGTGGTGTGCTAGATGAGGTGCTAAACCGCTTGGCGAAGCTGCTGGAAGATTTGAATCGATTGCAAAATCAGATCAAGTCGGCGATGGCGTATCCGGTGACGGTGGGCTTCTTGGCGGTAACCATTTTTGTGGGTCTAACGGTCTTTCTGTTGCCGATCTTTGCAGAAATCTTTACTGACTTAGGGGCAGAGCTGCCGCTGTTTACGAAGGTCTTGATGGCCATTAGTAAGATCTTGCGGACTTGGTATTTGGTAGTCGGTATAGTCGGAATTATCTCGGTGCTGGTATTTGCTTACAAGCAGTATTACAAAACGCCGGTTGGCAAAGTTACGATGGATGGCTTTTTCTTGAAAATGCCTCTATTTGGCGACCTGTCCCAGAAATCGGCGACCGCGAGATTTTGCCGAACGTTTGGTTCTCTATCAAGATCAGGGGTGCCGATCTTGACCGCCCTAGAGATTGTTCGAGATACGTCGGGTAATCAGGTAATTGCTAATGCGATCAACGCCGCTCAGGTTGAAATTCAGGGTGGGGGAATGATCAGCCCGGCCTTAGAAGAGCACGGTGTGTTTCCGGTAATGGCAATTCAGATGATTGCGATTGGTGAGGAGACAGGTGAGCTAGATCAGATGTTGATGAAGGTGGCTGATTTCTATGAGGATGAGGTGGAACAGGCGGTAAAGGCGCTGACTAGCGTGATGGAGCCGATTATGATTGTGGTTCTAGGCGGCATGGTCGGTTCGATTCTGGTGGCCATGTATTTACCGATGTTTAAGGTGATGGATCACCTCGGCTAGGATGAGGCGGCCTAAGCGATTGCTTCTTTAAGCGCAAAGTTGCCAAAGCTACAAGTGGCAGGAAATGAAGCTACTGTAGGACTTCTTTCAGCTTATGCTGGTTCCACAGCTCCTGGTAGAGCCCAGGTTGGCTGACGAGCGTATCGTGGGTGCCGGACTGAACGATTTGGCCTTGATCCATGACCAGGATGCGATCGCACGCTGCTGCTGCTGACATCTGATGCGATACAAAGATTACCGTCTTCTTGCGAGTGTCATTAGACAAGTTGGCTAAAATCTGAGTCGCTGTCTGATTATCGACGCTGGAAAGTGCGTCGTCTAGGACTAAAATTGGCGCATCGACTAGCAGCGCTCTGGCCAGAGCTGAGCGCTGCCGTTGACCGCCGGATAGCGTAATACCGCGCTCACCCACAATCGTTTTATACTGCTGGGGAAAGTTAAGAATTTCGCTGTGGAGCTGGGCTTCTTTGGCAGCGGATTCAACTTCGGGTGCGTCAACGACTGGATCGCCGTAGCGAACGTTGTTTTGGATGGTGGTGCTAAATAGAAAGCTGTCTTGGGGGACGAAGGCGATCGCACCTCGTAAATCGTTCAGCGCAATCTGCGTCACGTCATGGCCGTCTAAGAAGAGCTGCTGAGGCTCAATTTCTAGCAGTCGAGGCAACGCCATCGCGAGTGTAGACTTCCCAGAACCGATCGGACCCACGATAGCAACGGTCTGGCCTGGTTCAATCTGGAAATTGATATTATTCAGGGCGGGGACTTTTGATCCTGGGTAGGTGAATGTCAGCCCCTGGGCGCGAAGGTGTCCAACCGGCTGTGGTAGAGCAATCGTCGTTGAAGCATCGCGAATTCGGGGATGCGTCTCAAAGATTGCCTCGATTCGATCTAGGCTAACCTCACCCCTTTGATAGGCTGTAATGGTAAAACCTAGTAGCGCTGTGGGAAAAACAAGCTGCTGAATATACAGGATGACCGCGACAAAATCTCCAGGGGAAAGCCGACCGGAGACGATTGCTTGAGAGCCGATCGCCAGTGCAATTACTAAACTAAGACTTGCAAAGCCACCTAGTAGTGGAAATAGCGTGTTGCGCGTTTTTGCTAGCGATAGATTCGCGGTTAAAAGATCTCGGTTTCGCCGAGCAAACGCGCGACGTTCATTCTCTTCTTGGGCGTATATTTTGACTAGAGAAATCCCTCCCATGTCCTCTTGAATCAAATCGCTGAGGTTAGAGATTTCTTCTTGGACATCTAGCTGCTGCCGGCGCAGACGATTGCCAAATACGGCTACCACCCCAAACATAACTGGATAGACGGCCAGTGAGAAAAGAGCTACGCTGCCGTCTAGACTCACCATCGTCGGCACAATCATGACGTAGGCAAACAGCGTGTTGGCCATACTGAGGACCGCAAACCCTAGCAGGCGACGGATATTATCGACATCGCTGGTCGCTCGGTTGATCAAATCGCCAATAGTGTTGCGCCCAAAATAAGCTGGCTCAAGCGTAAGCAGATGTTCAAAAATGCGCTGCTTTAGGTCAAACTCGACTTGTCGACCTGCGCCAAATAGAAAAATCCGCGAGGCCATGCGAATCACCCACATAACGCTAGCAAGCACTAGAACCAGAAGCACGTAGAGCGCTAGGCGATTAAAGGTAAAAGAGACTGACAGCTCATCGACGACATAACCGATAATAAGTGGAATCGTGACGCCCAGCGCATTGACAACTAGTAGCGATAGTAAACCTAGACTTACTGGCTTCCAGTGGGGTCTAAGATAGCCGACCAAGCGCATAAATTTAGAAGATTGGGCCATATAAAAGCGATCGCAGCGATCAGCCGTCGCGAAACAGTAAGAAAGAGAACTAATCGCTGATGAAAGCGTTCAGTCCTTCATTATGTTACACAGGTTACCGGCGGATGCCCTGCTACTTGATCTTACAGCTCGATACTAGAGTCCCAACCAAAATTGAAGTCAGGTAGCCAGCCTCTGAGAAAATAGTACAAAGAGGTGAGCAGTTCGTCCCAGTACTCAGTCGTAAGCCGGAGGGCATCAACGCTGGGGATCAGGCCAAGTAACGTGTCAGTTAGGTCATCGGTGAGACCATCAGCATCGAGAGGCAGCGTGCTGAAGCTAGTTGGTCTAGCGATAGTCTGTAGTCCTATGCGCTCAAAGGTTAGTGCCGCTCGCGACATCATCATCGCTGGTGCGACCAGAACTACCCGAGGAGCGTCTTCGTTGGCACCAGGCGCTAATCGCTCGTCTATATCGTCAATTAGCTGCTGATCTTCTAAAAAGTCGGCGACATCGTTAGCAGCACCCTTTATATCTAAACCACTGTTCTCGATTTGAATGTCTTGACTGGCTATGCCGTTCCTAGCCATGATGTCGCGGATGATATCTCTTTGAGTAGAATCTTCGTTGCCAGAGCCTGCTGTTACAACCACGAAAGGAGCCCCTCCCAGGCGTCTGGCTTCAGCATAAAGCTCTGCGGCGTAGTCAATTCGCGGGGCTAACGCCGTGTAAGTAGGTGCATCTGCGGTAGCGATGTCCGTCGATATGGTAATGGCTCGGTTGATATCATTCCTGTCGCCCAAGACCACAATCGCGGCGGCCTCTGCAAGGTTTCCGGTTCCTGGAATATCTTCGATACGACAGACCTCTCCGCACAGCTCTGCTTGTCTAACATAAGCCTCACGAATAGACTGTTCAGCTTGACTAACTAGCAGCCGAGAAAAGAGGGGGGTGCTAGAGAAAAGCAGGATGAAAAGGGCAATTGCAGCGGGCCGAGGTTTCATCTTGCCGCCGCCCTCGCTGAGTGACACACCTATAAAGATGAGCGATGCCCCTAACGGCGTTAGTGGAAACGACAATAGCCGCCAGATACTTTGAATCGTGCCATCATCAGGAATGGCAAAAGAAATGATCAGCAGGGCAATCAGCAGTACGCCGCCGAACCAGGCTAAATACTTTTGAGCAATGACTTTGGTAAAGACATACCAAATTAGGAGCCCAATCGAAGCGAATAGCAGTATTCGAGTAAGCAGTACCAGCAGCATCTCTGTTTCTCTTGAGCGGACTTGGCGTCAATGGCTTTGACTATAGTCCAATTACAACAGTCGGGTTTATTTAACCACTTTTGTTGAAAAGTTAAACATATCCAGTCGGTTTCAGCTACCAAAAAAGCAGATACCAAAGACGGTATCTGCTTTCTGTGTATCTTTTATGGGTTTAGCGAGTTGATAGTTGTGTAATTAAAACTACACTAGCTGCAGGTTAGGATATTCAGCGATGAGCTCATCTGTGCTGAGGGTTTCACCTGAAACCTGTGGTGTCCAAAGCACTTCTACAGCCATTAGCTGTTCGCTAGAGATAGCGCCAATTCTGTTGATAGCTTGACGGACATCGTCTGTAGATGTTGTGTTCTTGGGTAGATCGAGCTTGCCCTGACTAGCGACCAAAATAGTGGCGACGATGTATTCACCGGGTGCTTCAGTCATTGCTAGTTCGCCGCTGCTGTTAAGAGCGGCTTTTGCTTTTGCCTGCGAAATTTGAGCGTTGACGTTAGAGAGACTTTCTCCGGTGAACTTGCTGCGTTCGGCGATCGCAAGTTGATTGAAGGCCTGCTCGGCGGACTGCAAACGAGTCTGGTCTGAATCGATATCAGCATAGGCCCAGTATTCTGGGTGACGCAGTAAAGAAAGCGTGGTTTCTTGCAAGATCTTAGTAAGGCCAGCGGTAGAGCTAGTATCAGCCGTTTCGGCTAGCCGAGTCAGATCGGCTTGTAGCCCGCGAGCCTCTGCTAGTAGGCCCACTTGCAGACGAGCAACAGAAACGGTGGGATTGCTGCTGTAGCCATCTGCACCATTACCGCCAAAGCCGGCTTCACGGAAGCTACGAACAATAAAGTTGACGATTGCAATTGTGACGAAAATACCAAATAGGCCACCCATCCCGCCAAAGCCGACGAACGGCAAAATGAAAGGAAAGCCAAAGCCACCGCCGGGATAATAGCCGCCGCCATAGCCTCCTCGGTAGCCCCCACTGTAGCTAGAGGGCCCACGTGTACGACTAGGCGTGGAATAAGAGCGGCTAGGCGCGCGGAAACTGCCACCGCCAATGCGTCCACCTGCGCGAGCAGCAAAGGCACCGTCTGCTTGAGAGAAGACGAGAACGGCCACAAGCCCGATAACAAAAAAGGACTTGAAGAAGGTCTTGAGCGATCGCGCTAGAGAAACGCGGGCCCAGGATTTGAAGGTGTCAATCATGGATCTAAAGGTTTGAGCGGCTGTTGAAACGGCTGTTATTTTCTTTACTTTAACGCTTTTATATAGTCACAAGACGGACGCCATACCTGCCAAAAGGAAGGGATTGCCGTACCTAGATGCTGTCTTAGCCGCCGCCGACAATAGTGACGATCTCTAGCCGATCATCCGGCTGCAGAGTCGTCTCTGACCACAGCGATCGCACCAAAATTTCACCGTTGTACTCGACGGCAATTAGTCGCGGGTCTAGACTTATTTGCCCTAGAAAATCTGGCAATTTTGTGTTGGCTGGGCAATATTTTGTCTCTCCATTGACCTGGAGTGCGATGTTCTTGGCGGAGGGCGGCTGGGAGAAAGTCATCGAAGAAGTCTGGGTGAGAAGAAGCTGGCGAGAAGCTATTGCTGGGTTTGCTCAACTAGAGAACGGGCGATCGCGCTTGGATCGCTAGCCTCCATCAGCGCTCTAACAACGGCCACACGAGTCGCACCCGCTGCTAGCGTCGGGCCCAAATTATCTGCATTAAGACCACCAATCGTAAACCAGGGCATTGTGGCATGGGCAGCTGCATAGCGAACATAGTCGTTACCGGCAGCGGATTTTCCTGGCTTGGTTGGCGTTTCATGCACTGGGCCTACCCCGATATAGTCAGCGCCCTCATCTAGAGCTCGCTGTAGCTCTTGTGGATTAGTCGTCGAGCGCCCCACAATCTTTCTTGACCCCAGAATCTTTCGAGCAGCTGCCATCGGTAAATCCTGCTGACCCAAATGCACCCCATCTGCCTCTGCCGCAGCGGCAATATCTACGCGATCATTGACGATAAATAAAGCGCCATATTGATGACATAGCGCCCTTATCTGCTGAGCCGTTTTTAGACGAGTGTGATCGTCGGCGCTCTTTTCACGGTATTGAACAATAGCGATACCGCCCTTTAAAGCTGATTCCACTACGCCTAGCAAATCTGGCACCGGAGAGGTGACTAAATAGGTACGCGATCGTGCTAGCTGCTCCATCCGCCTAGTCCCCACATCCATAGCCGTCAAAAAATCTCCCATTAGCTGACTGTCTAAAGTGTAGAGCTGATAGCGCATCTGCTTACAAGCTGCTGCCATTTCCTGGCTGTAGAGCTTACCGTATTCTTCTAGTACTCGCAGCGCTTCTTGAGTGCGAGCAAGGTTGACCTGTAGCACATCGCCTAGACTATGCCGTACGGATTCTTGGGTATGCGTCAGCCCAGTTCCTAGGTCGCCAGGGGTATCGCGAGCAGCACGAATATCTGGAGTGTGCCACCGAGCGATAGTCTGACGCAAATGCTTTAGCTGAGCCGTGTAGTCTTCGTCGTTGAGCCCAAACCGACACCATTCCTCGATAATACGTAAGCCCTCTCGGGCGCGGTCAAGGTTGGCATCTAAGATACGCAATAGAGCGTTAGTCTCTGGCATAGGTTCTTTTTCAGAGGGCGTTGCTGGTTCCTTTTCTGCCGGTTCCTCTGTTACTAGGGTCTTCTATAGAACGGACAGAAGTTTGTAAAGCAGATAGGGAAGACTGCTTCATATAAGAGGAGTTTGATGAGTCTGCTATTGAGGGGTTTGCGACCAGAGACGAGGATGCTGGCGCACTCACTGTAGCACTAGCTGAAGCATTGCCAGTATTCAAGTCAGCGGTAGAGGCGGCAGCAGCCGCGAAGTCAGTAGGAGACACGTCGGGAACAGGCGAGCGAGCGTGAAGACAGTTGCGAGTGGCTTGACAAAAGTATCTTAGAACTTCATATTTCAGTTGCAGCCGTCGTGCCAGATTTTCTTGATTTGATATCGAGAAGATGGCTCGAAGTGATTCCATACTTTCAGTTTATATTCTCACGTCTAAATGCCAAGACAAGGTATTTCGGCGTTTAGTTGTCAGTCACGGTAGCAGCGGGGTTAGCTATGTTGTTAGGTAGGTATTTTTCGATGGGGCCTGCTAGCAGATCGCCATCGAACCAGCTAACGAGGTATCGGCCAATGTATCGGGCTAGGGCGATAGCCTTGACTATGAGCCTGCTGGCACTAGGCGCGAGCGCTGAAGAATCATTGGCTGAGTTTGCTCAGATTGTGCCGGCAGCAACGGCTTTTGCTACAACGAAGGTCGCTGCGACTAATGAACCGCTGGTGATAGGGCAGATTGCTCAGGCTCAAAGAGTGACGGCAAATCCAACCGCAGCTAGCTATCAGATGTTGCATGTCAACCCTGAAACGGGCAGCAACCGGGCAAGCGGAACAGCGGTGCAGCCATTGAAGACGATCACTCGGGCCTTAGAAGTGGCGCTGCCCAATACCGTTATTGTGCTAGCGCCGGGACGCTATACCGCCGCCTCTGGCGAGGTATTTCCCCTGCAGCTCAAGCCGGGCGTGACTATTCAGGGCGAACCAAGTTCGGGCGATCGCACTGCCATTATTGAAGGCGGTGGACAATTCACCAGTTCCCTGCGATCGCGCCAAAATACTGCCATTATTGCGGCTGATCGAGCGGGCATTGCTCAAGTAGCTATCTCTAATGCTGACGGCTACGGCGTGTGGATCGAATCCGCTAGCCCAACTATTTTAGAAAGTGCCTTTGTCAACAATCGGCAGAGTGGACTATATATCGCTAGCGGCTCGCCTAGAGTGCAAGGCAGCTATTTTTCGGGCAACCGCGTGGCCGGTGTGATCGTATTGGGTCGCTCAACTGCGCTGATTCACCAAAATACTTTTGATAATACTGGCGACGCCATTCGCGTATTGGATGGTGCTACGCCTGATATTGCAGCTAACCAGATCACTAACAATGAAGCGGGGCTAGTCGTCATTGGCGACGCGCAGCCAACGCTGCGTGATAATCGTCTCTCAGGCAATCGTCGAGATGATGTGGTTGAGGTTGCAGCGAGTATTCGCCAGCCAAGCCCGCCTGTCGCCAGCGCCCCTTTAGCTGATCAAGTTGTTGACCAACCGCCGATAGAGCAGCAGCGCACAGATTCTGTTGCGATCGCAGCAAGCCCAGATGAAGTCTTTGCCGAGCAAGCACCTGGGATTTTGCCTGGAGCCCCAGGTTCTGCTCTAGCGGCGATCGCTTCAGGGCTTGACTCCGAGGTCAAATCAGGCCGCGATGCGGACGCACCGGGTTCTCTGCTGCTAAATCGTCGCCGTCGCCGCCGGGAGCGCAATGCTACTCAAGAATCCAGGCCAGGCGCATCTATTAGCAGACCAAGCCCTGCTGTTAGCGTACCGGCCAACAACAATAGGCTAGCGGTTCCCAGTCAATCTATTCCGATTGGTAGCGGAAGTTCTAGCATTATCTTTTCTCCGCCTAGCGGCGGTGGTAGTGCGCCGCCCGCACCGCCCTCAAGAGCCCAGGCTTTGGGTCTGTATTACCGGGTGTTTGTAGCAGCGAGCGATCCGTTCGTACAAGATGACATTCGCACTATTGTTCCTGATGCTTTTCGTACCAGGTTTGAAGGCCAGTCCATGATGCAAGTGGGTGCTTTCCCAACAGAAGAAGAAGCAGAGGCTAGACGCAGATTGCTGGAAGAAAACAACTATGATGCGCTAGTAGAATATATTCGATAGGAGTGTCACCAACAGGCGGATTGCAAAAAGGAACAGCATACAAAAAGAGAATGCTCAAAAGATAAGTCCTAAGTTCAGCGTGCTAGCATCGACAACTGATAGAGAAGGCGTAGTCGTGTGTTTGGCCAACAAGAGCTGGCGATTGTCTAGAGATGCGATCGCCAGCGAGTGGGGCAGTCCTTTCAATAGCGTAATTGGCTGCGCGTTGCGATCTAGCAGCACAGTTGCTTGATTGCCTGTGACTAAATATCCCCAATCTAAGGCATGGACTTGACGAGGCGCGAAAGACAGACGGATTGTTCTAACCTGGAAAGGCTTGAGATCGATCAGTAGCACCACCATCTGATTCGACAGGGAATCGCGACCTAGTGCCACTAGCTGATAGGGTGTCGCTGTTGACGTGACTTGGGTGATATTGTGGTCGAGTCGGAGCTCGCCGACAAACTGCCCGCGTCTGCTAAAGCACTCTAGATAAGTCCTGGCAGCGCCTTTTGTCGTACGAATCCGCAGGAAATATCGAGAGTCTATAGCAACAACTTGAATAATCTCGGATAGAAGCGTCGTCAGCAGTCGTCCTGTAAGCGTGATAGAACGACGCCACTGATGTCCAGAAAGCTGAGATAGTTTGCCGATCATCCCCTTTGTTTTGAGTCTGTCGGTCTTGTGCCCATCGGTGCCTTTGGGCAGTGCCACAAACCATTTCCCCGTCGGCGCAACAGAGATCCAACAAGGTTGTCTAAACCGAGCTACGGACATCAGCTTTCTTTTTGGTGTCAGCACATGAAGCGAATTAGCCGTCACAATTCCACAGCCCTGGGGAAGCGTAGTCAGAGCGTCTACGGGCACAGTAATGCCATACAGAGTAACGGATCTAGGCCGCTGAGAAAAATTAACTGTGGCAATCCCAGTCGAACTAGCAGGTAAACTAGCCGTCGGACTGGCAGCGGACGCCTGGGCTGGATTGAATTCTAGCTGTAGAAAGGTACTGAGCATTTCTTGAGCACTGGTAAACCGTTGCTCAGGCTGTTTGTGGAGTGCGGTTGATAGGAACTGTTGGACGGAAACTGAGAGTGTAGCCGGGAAGGAGAGAGATTCACTATGATGAGCCTGACGAAGCTGTTGAGGCGTTCCTGAAAAAGGGCGATCGCTAGTTAATAGCTCGTAGATCATCACCCCGACGGAGTATAGATCTGACGCGATAGAGGAATGGGCGTCGAACCTTTCTGGCGCGGCGTAGAAAGGAGAGCCCATATCTGTTGTAGATTGTTTAGTCTGTTCGAGAGAATGGGCACAGCCAAAATCGCTGATTTTAGCGGTTAGTGTCTTAGTGGTTAATGTCTTGGTAATTGGTCTGTTGGTCTCGGTTCTAACCCAGGTTAGGAGAATATTCTCAGGCTTTAGATCGCTATGGACAATACCGTTTCGATGAAGATAGCTAAGTCCTTGGAGGATGTCTTCGATAATGTGTTTGGAGATGGAGAAGGGGAGATGTCCGGCAGTGAGTTGAGGAGAGAATGCTGTTGTAAGATGCGATCGCAATGTTCCAGCTTCGCAATAGTCTAAAATCAAGTGCTGCCTAGAGGCGGCGTGACATTTCACCACGTTAGGGTGATCGAGTCGCTGCAGCATATCGGCTTCTGGCGATAGGTTCTCTCTGGTATGACGAATTTGTTTGATCGCCACCCATCGCCCCGTACGTCGATGAATGGCCCAATAAACCTGGGCGAACTGGCCTTGCCCTACGAGGCCGAGCAGTCGATAATCAGAGAGATTCGGTGAGTACAAATCCGTTTTGTTTTCTAATAAAGAGGCACGCTCTGGTCGATGCGACGGCTGTAGGCATCTATACCGCCTGAGAGGTTTTTGACATTTGTAAACCCCTGAGCGATCAGCCACTGACACATTTGAGCTGAGCGCATGCCTAGATGGCACATCACGATCGTTTCGGCCTCGTGATCGAACTGGCTGTGAATCGTCTCAGACCAGACTGGGAACTGACTCAAAGGTAGATTTATAAAATCTGGAATGCTCGCTATCTCCAACTCCTGAGGCTCTCGCACATCAATGAGCTGAACTGTTTTGGGCTCAGTCGCCAGGTGCTGCGCTAGAGCTTCTACGTTGGTTTCAGGCAGAGCGGAGTTAGCGTTAGTCATCGATTGTCGAGCGGGTTTTGATGGGTTGATTATGACATCTGGGCACCCAATCACGCATGAAGACTTCACATAGGCAAACCACGAACTAGCTCTATAGCATTGTTTGCACAGCCTCTGTAGAGAGTCCCAAGGTGTTTGCAACTTCTTCGACAGATAGATTAAGAGCGATTAGCTTCTTGACTGCTTTTTGACTTATCTGATTAGCTTCGTTCGCTTTTTCTTGCGCTTGTTCTGCTCGCTGGCGTTCGGCTTCTGCTCGCTGGCGTTCGGCTTCTACTTTCTCCTCGTTCCATAGCAAAAGCTGCTGGTCAGCGTCCCACCAGCGCAGCCATAGTCCAGCGCGATCATAGTGCTGACCTTCCCAAGTTCCCAAAAACAGGTTGGCCTCGGGCAACCAGTAGCGATTTTGCTCCTGCGACGGCTGCACCTCGTAGCGATCGCTTTCTGAAAACCGATAGTGATGAATCACTCCGCTTCTAGGGTTGAAGACAATATAGTTAGGAACCTGAAGAATTCGCTCGTAATAGAACATCTTGCCCGGTGGATAGCCAGGGTCAATGGAATATTCTCCCCCTGGCGTGTCAGAGATGAACTCCATGACTACCAGAGGCAGATCGCCCTCCAATACGGGGGTGTAGCTGCGCTCTACTTCTGCCTTTGGGACGGATACATGGGGAATCCAGGCCCAGTCTGGTGCTTTGACAACCGTCTTGCCTTGGTATTTGGCACAAATGCCGTAGTTGGTGGTGGTGATTGTGGTTTCAGATAGATAGCCACCAGTGCTGAGGCTATCTGTGAGAGCGGCGGCGATCGCAGGCTGGTTAACATTATCCACAGGGTCACCTGGCAATACAAAATCTTCAGGTAGCTTTTCCCAGACGACCTCTGGATTTGGCGCGAGTAAGGGCGCTGATTGAGCAGTCTTTTTAGCGGGTGCTGACTTTTTAGTCGGGGTTGCAACCATTGGTAAAACCCATATGGAAGTACATTTGTTTTGCTAATTGTAGAACGAATGCTCGCTCATGCGAGGTCGGCTGATGCGAGATCGACGCCTAGCTCGTGTGCTAAGAACGCCCATTTATCGGTGGCTTCCTCAATCTGTTTGGTGGTGGGTTTACCCGCGCCGTGGCCAGCTTTGGTTTCGATGCGGATGAGGACAGGTTTGTTTCCAGTATGGGCGGCTTGAAGGGCGGCGGCGAATTTGAAACTGTGGGCAGGGACAACGCGATCATCGTGATCGGCGGTGGTGATCATGGTCGATGGATAGGCCGTATCAGGCTTGAGGTTGTGCAGGGGGGAGTAAGCGTAAAGCGCTTGGAATTCTGCTTCGTCTTGGGGTGAACCGTAGTCGGATTCCCAGGCCCAGCCAATGGTGAATTGGTTGAAGCGCAGCATGTCTAGGACGCCCACTGCGGGCAGGGCCGCACCGAAGAGATCAGGGCGCTGAGTGATACAAGCGCCGACTAAGAGACCGCCGTTGCTACCGCCTGCGATCGCCAGCTTCTCACTATTCGTATATTTCTGTTCTATTAGCCATTCACCTGCGCTAATAAAGTCATCAAAGACGTTTTGCTTGCTGGTCTTGATTCCCTGCTGATGCCAGGCTTCGCCATATTCGCCGCCACCGCGTAAATTAGCAACCGCATACACGCCGCCTAGCTCTAGCCAGACCACATTGCTAACTGAAAAGCTAGGCGATAAAGAAATGCTAAAGCCGCCGTAGCCATAGAGCAGCGTTGGATTCTCGCCGTTTAGGTCCAGCCCTTTTTTAGCCGTGATAAACATGGGGATTTCGGTGCCATCTTTGCTGGAATAAAAGACTTGACGAGTCTCGTAATCATCGGGATTGAAGGGAAGGGTCGGTTCGCGAAAAAGCGTACTTTTGCCGGTGGCAAAATCGTAGTGATAGATCCGGCTAGGAACGGTGTAGCTAGTAAAGCTGTAGAACGTTTCGGTATCAGTCCGTTTGCCATTGAAGCCACCCGCAGAACCAATGCCGGGAAGCGCCACCTCGCGAACCGGTTCACCGCTTAGATCAAAGATTTTGATCTGGGTATAGGCATCTTTGAGGTAGTCTGCGACAAACTGATTGTTGAGAACACCAACAGATTCTAAAGTCTCTTCAGATTCAGGAATTAGCGTTTTCCAGTTGGTTTTATCAGGCGTAGAAATATCGACGGCAATAACTTTACCCTTGGGTGCATCAAGGTCAGTACGGAACCAGAAAGTACTGCCTTCGTTGTCGATTAGACTGTACTGCGCCTCAAAGTCTGAGACCAGTTCAACTACTTCAGCGTTTGAATCGTGTAAATCTTTGTAGAAAACAAGATTCTTGGGATCGGTTCCTAACCAAACAGAAATGAGCAAGTACTGGCCGTCTTCGGTCACCTGGCCGCTAAATCCCCAATCTGGCTGGTCTGAACGTTCGTATACGAGAGAATCATCGGCTTGGGATGTTCCTAACTGGTGGTAGTAGAGCTTTTGAAAGCGATTGACATCCTCTAGCTTGGTTTCTTCTTTGGGCTCGTCATAGCGGCTGTAGAAAAAGCCTTTGTGATTGTGGGTCCAAGATGCGCCAGAAAACTTGACCCATTTGATCAAATCATCAGTATCCTTGCCCGTAGCGATGTCGCGCACGCGCCATTCCATCCAATCCGAACCTGCAGTAGAAAGTCCGTAGGCAAGGTATTGAGCGTTCTTGCTAATAGAGACACCAGAGAGGGCAACGGTGCCGTCTTCAGAGAGCGTGTTGGGATCTAGTAAGACAGTCGGCTCGGCATCGAGCGTAGGCAGGGTGTAGAGAACGGACTGATTTTGGAGGCCGTCGTTTTTGTAGTAGAAGTAGCGGACGGGATGACCAGCATTGTCACTATCGCCTTTTTTGAAGGGGATACCATAGCGTTCGTAGTTCCACAGCTCAGTCAGACGAGTGTTAAGGCGATCGCGTCCCGGCAGTTGGTTCAAGTAATCAAAAGTGACTTGGTTTTGCGCTTCGACCCACTGGGCGGTCTCTTCAGCATTAGGATCTTCTAGCCAGCGATACGGATCGGCAACGGTAACGCCGTGGT
>NZ_JADEXO010000199.1 GCF_015207105.1 cf. Phormidesmis sp. LEGE 11477 | reverse complement strand
TCGATGAAATCAATCCTTGTCTGAAGATGATTCCTCAGGATGCTGCCAATTTTGAGGGCTAGAAGCTATACGTATTAAAGGTTGCAGCCTTAGCGGGGTTTTCTGTTCCGTTACTACTCAAACCCCGTTCTGAGCAAATGAGTTTATACGAGGATAGTAAGGACCTACATGCAAGAGCACAAGCAGAGATATGGATCAAGTTTCTAAAAGAGCTTGAATCGCTAAAAAAAAGCTGTAATGCGAGCTGGGAAGAGATTGGAAAGGCTTTAGGGGTTTCTAAGACTGCCCTCAACAATTTTAAGAAAGTAGAAAGTAGTGACGAGCAGTCAGAAGGTAAGCAGAAAACCCTACCGATAAGCCGCTCCGATATATTGAATCTATGGGCCTATCTATCAGACACAGAACGTCAGGATCTTAAAAGAACTGCCGATATCGCTCAGCGTAAGCAACTTCGTAAGGACGGGCCTAATCGTCTTCTTTTATCAGCTGGTTTCATTCCTGAAAAGATTTCTAAGCCTACAGAAACTTATTCAGACGACCCTCAGATAAGGCGAGTAATGCATCGGCTCGAAAGTCAATGGATTTTCGATGCTACTGTGCGCGTGTATATTACGAACCAGATCTTAGACAAGGTCCTCGATCTCGGACAGCCAAACCCAAAGGCTCATGTAGAGAAGTTGCCTCTACTAGAAGTTCTGGATTGGCCTAAGGGAAACCCTCTTCAGAGTCACGAAAGCGAGGTTATAGAGAAATACCGAAGAGCTGTAGGAAAGCTAGTGCTTTCTGGAAAGATAGAGTTTGTACAATCAGAGCTGTTTGAGCTCTACCAGAGCATATTGGAACACAACCTACTCGGCTCTGGTGGGAGATCAAAGTTACGAATAGTAGATTGTCAATTTAAGGCTCTTTCTGAAAGCCTAAGCAACTTAGCTCACCAGGCTGCGAAGAAAGCTCAAGCAGACAATGAAAAACCAGATGAGACTACTAGGGGCATTGAATATCTGGCCGAAGAATTAGAGGACATTAGTAAAAAAGCGGAAGAGGAACTACTGGCGCTGCTATGGCCCAACAATCTGGAGGACCCTTTATCTGAAATATTAGATAAAGAGGATACAGCTCTCAATATGGTATCCAATCCTTGCCTAGAAGCAAAAATCAGATACCGATGGGAGCTTAAAGAAGCAACCCATCAAGAGACAGGAGAAAAATATAAATTAGAAAAAACTATACAGCAAGCGGTTTCTATTAGGTACAGCTCTACTGCCACTCATGTTGAGAACATGCTGATAGCAATGAAGTTAGGGTTGGGATATCCATTGGGAATATCAGGCTTCTCTATCCGAGCGACCGGTCGGACAGAAAAGAGCTTAGCTAGAATATCTATAGCTTTGTCTGAGGATGATCCTACCAGCATCGCTGCTTCCTCTGATTTGAGAAATGCTCAGCCTTTAAAAACAGAAGATGTATATGAGGGGTGGTGGGTAACATCGAATACCATTATAGGTATACTGAGCGCAACTTCAGATGCGGTAGAACGTTGGATACGTCGCAAGAAAGCTAATTTGGAAACATATCATAGTGTTTGTGCAAAATCTGCACAGTTTGGAGAACAATTCTACACACTGAGAAAGTTTTTGTACGAGTATACGCCACAGCTCTTCAATAGTGGTGCAGCAGAAGAAGATTTGGAAGAAGGTATTAAAGAAACTATCGACGATATCTCCAATTATTTTCAGGAGAAACGAAGAATCTCAAGGCAGCCGATATATAGAAAGAACTTCAGAATTATTGAGAACAGGCAAGATATGCTCCGACTGATGCTGGTTCACACGCAGCTATCGAAGGGGAAAGTAGTTGAAGCCGGAGAGTTATATCATTCCATGAGGGAAAACATAGAAGGAAGCGAAGAAAACCCGTATTCATACGTCCTTTCGACATACGCAGAGGCTTGTGACATGTCACATAAGCTAATATCTGGGGATAAAACTTTCCTCGCAGGAAGAAGATTAGTTAAAGACAGTAACAATACAAGAGTCAATGTTGAACCGCTAGAAAATTATATTAGGAAAGTTGGCAGCATCGATTTTGACGTGTACTTGGTTTTATCACAGCTATTCGCAATTACTGGAATTTTAGACTTCTACTCCAATCCAAAACCAGGTGACACTGACAACAGCCTGTACACGCATTCCACCAGCTTGTTACTACAAGCTGCGCACTATTCCTTAAGAATTGGGCATAGAAGAAGAGCTTCTCAGTGGCTAGGATTCGCGGGACGTATGTGTCTACGCCTTGGAGATAGGCCAAGAGCAAGACAACTGTATAACGTCGCGCTTCACGTGAGTGATGACTATGGACAGATTTTTGCAAATAAACTATTCGATCTTAGTTATGTAGATACGGAGAAAACCTGGGCTAGTGTCAATATCTTCCTACTAGCCGGAGAGATTCATCTCAAGGATAAAAATTTGTCTAAAGCACTCTGCTCTTGTATTATTGCTCTTGATATCACTATCCGTTCGGGCTA
This sequence comes from cf. Phormidesmis sp. LEGE 11477, assembly GCF_015207105.1. GTDB lineage: Bacteria > Cyanobacteriota > Cyanobacteriia > Phormidesmidales > Phormidesmidaceae > Phormidesmis. Next base: position 2,758 of record NZ_JADEXO010000199.1, on the reverse strand, counting down.
TGTTCGAATGATGCCGGACTGTTTATACGATATCGCTAGAGTGGCAAATATGGCGCGTAACAATTCTTCTAAACCGGATTTAAAGGAAGATATCAACCCATTCTCTGGTTGGAACTCAACCAGAGCTGACTTGTTTAGAAGACGCATTCACAGTCAAGACACAGCTAACAAAGTATTTGCTTTTATAGACGAATTTCTAACCCAAAACGCTTATAAGGAATCTGTTCCAAGCGAACTAGCAAAAGTTGCTAGCGACTTAGCTGCACAACTTTGGAATCAGTGGGCAGATAGCAGTGGAAACGGGAAACACCCTTTCTCCAGTGAGATTGAGGAGTATAAATTTCTACAGTTTTTCGACTCATAGACTGATTGAAAGATCGAAGGATGCCTGATAATATCTTGGTGAGTTAGATCTCTAAATCATCATTTGAAAGTTCTAGAGATTTAAGAGGGGCAGGATGCTTACATTTAGTAGGCTTTCTGTCCTTTTTTGTGGGGGATACGCGTCTGTAGTTACCTCACAAAAAAGGATAGAATAAGCCTTGTTGCTCGAACTGACCCAGCTTACACAGTTGACGACTAGCGCTCTACCTCGCAAGAAATGCCAGGCTGTCAGTTCTATAAGCATTGCTGCGAAAGCACTTTAGAAATCGTGTGCTTATCATAGTCACAGAGGTCAAGTACTAGCTTCTTATCTAATCGTTTTTCAATAAGCGCTCCTCTCACCATAGTTTGGGCTTCTGAAAGCCTAAATAGGCTCGTCTGAAACTCATTGTTTAGAAAACTTTCGCTGGTCTATTTTTCATAGTACAAATAACCTTCTCAAAATTCAGACCTTTTGAACCATGCGAAAAGCGTGTCTACATCCATGTCTCAGAATAGATTTCTCGAAACGTGTAAGGTTTAATGAGATCATTCGAGCGCTGTATGTAGTGATCTGCAAATGTGTATGAAAGAGCAGGTATATCAGTTCCTCAGAGAATCTAGCTATCGTCAGTATGCTGATGAAGTAATAAAGCTTCTGAAACCATCTGTGCGTATTCAACCTCAGTTAGAGGCTGGATTGAGTCATTCTCATTTTGGAGGAAGGCCTGATGTTCCTCCTTCGTTTAGTCTCCCAGCATGGGATGCACGATTGTATTGGGAGTCTCAGCTGCAAGAAACACGTGCAGATCAGTATATGGCTGAGAGCTACCGTAGAGATAGAATCACACAGCTACAAACAAAGCTTAGTCAGGATACTGTTGAACCTCTGACGTATCTTGGTCAGATTCATCTACGCGAGCTTTCCTCCATAGCCACTACATGCGGACTACCAAGCGATGGCGTACTACTTTTTTTCTATGATCTCATCAATTATCCTGGGGGATATGAGGTGAGTTCAAAAGGAGCTTGGCGCTGTGTATACCTGGACGCTACAGAGGAGCTAGCTGTCAAACCGATTAGCAAAAACGAATACAAGGGCGAACTATTCCCTCACTGTAGCCTTTCCTTTGAGGAAGAATGGATGATTAGTCTTCCAGGCCCTGAACTCAAAGATGTAAGTGAAGATATTCAATACTGGCAAAGACTTATCGAGGTATTGAAAGAAGAATTTGGCATACGTCTACCGACAGTCGCCTGTAGCATTGAGCATCGGCTTCTTGGATATGATGGTCCTATGCAGGAACCGATGGAACGCCTATGCCAGCTTAGGTTCAACGGTATTAGCGGCTACGCAAAACAGTCGCCGTCCATAGAAAAAGGGGTAGAAGATTGGCAGCTACTGCTACAGATAGACAGTGACGATAAGGTGGGTTGGGAGTTTGGAGATACTGGCAGATTATATTTCTGGATTAGACAACAAGACCTTGCAAAGCACGATTTCTCAAAGATATGGTGCGAGATGCAGTGTGCGTAGTCTATTCAGATCAATCTCGTTTTTTTCAAAACAGTTACTAATACAGCTGTCTACGGAGCAACAAGACGGTAGTAGCTGGCTCGGCTGATGCCAACCTTCGCACAGATATCTGTGATACTCAGCTCACCGATTTCAGCTAGACGTTGTGCTTCTAGCTTCTGCCCTTCAGTAATGCTCTTCTTTCTGCCGCCCCTACGTCCTCGCGCTCGCGCTGCTGCCAACCCTGCAAGCGTACGCTCGCGGATGATGTCTCGCTCTAGCTCTGCGATCGACGCCGTCATCCGAAAGAAGAACTTACCCATCGCAGAGGCAGTGTTGATTTGCTCTTTCAAGCTCTTTAGCTTGACGCCTCGTTGCTTTAAGTCCTCTGCCAGCTCTATCAAGTGCTTCGTCGAGCGGCTAGCCCGATCTAACTTCCAGATAACAAGCGTGTCACCTTTCCTGAGATGATCGAGGCAGTTATCCCATTCCGGGCGACTGCCCTTCGCGCCACTCTCGCCCTGGTCACAGAAGATGCGATCGCACCCTTCCTTCTCCAGTGCATTCATCTGCAAGTCTAGGTTTTGCTCAAAAGTAGAAACCCGTGCGTAGCCAACCTTCATATCTTTGTGTCAAAACTCGTTAATCTATTCTAATAATGGCACATAGAAAATAAAACAAGTTATAAGACAGCTAAAACGCAATAAATTCGTTGATCGTCCTACGCTCTTACAAGGTGTCACACAAACGGTCGGACACTGTTGGCGAACTCATGGGAAAGCCTCTAAATCCTATATAGATAGCGGGTTATGCCGATTCCAATGCTTTGAACCGGGAAGTCCGTGTCCTGGCTAGCGGCACATCGTTTATCCAGTTGAC
>NZ_JADEXO010000061.1 GCF_015207105.1 cf. Phormidesmis sp. LEGE 11477 | reverse complement strand
AAACCAAAGTTTCCACAGTAGAAGCAGCTAGCCTGACCAGCGATCGCCGCAGTGATATCAGAACGTGAGCTTAGCACCACTAGCAAATGGCTACCAAACCAAGCACCGATCAATAGCTGAGCGCTTGGCCCACCGAGATTGCTTTGGGCAAAAAGCGAGCAAAGCAGCAGCGAAAATAGGATGGCGATCGCATTAAAAGCAATACCGCCTAAAGCCTTGAAACGGACAGTCTGGAAATTTATGCTGCCGGCAGCTACCCACGGCTGCGTCTCACAGGCAATCCAGGGTAGAAAGATAGGATGACCTGGAACGCAGGACTTCAACAGCTCAGTAAAACCTCTATTTTCAAGAATGTTGTTGCTGTTAATAAAACCTAGATCGCGGTCCAAGATAGCTATGATACAAACATGTCCAAATCCATGAACGATCAGGGCGCTGTTCCAAACTATCCTCAAAGAGCAAGCGCCAAGTAGCAACCACACAGCAGTCGATAATTGGCCTGTGTCTCTTATCCCCATCAGCGTCAGGGAAAATACTGTAATCAGTTCAGGAAGTAGGTTCCTAAAAGTTTTGAAGTAAACACTCATCAGCAAAGTTTAAGATTCTGAAAGATTCTCACAGAAATTTTTGCAAACAGAAGACTTCGTCATAGCAAGGCTCTGCCTAGCTGCTAACGATTTTCTGACTAATTACCTTTATCGCTTTTGTCAAAGGATGATTAGACAAAGGGTGATCAAAACAGGGCGTTGAATAGTGCGCTGAGAAGAGCTCACTGCTCGCTAAGTACATCATTTCTTCTGCAAAAGGAAGAATATCTGCCACTGGCACATCGTATATGGTCTCTAACTGCTCTCGGTATTCCTGAGTGTCAAAGCTGCTTGGCGCTTTATTAACCACTAGCATGATCTCTTGAACAGATAGCGATCGCGCTAGCTCTATGACAATAGAGGTGCCCCGATAGTTTTGATAGTCCGGGCATAGAACTAAGACTAGAAGCGAGCAAACTGAAATCGCCTGCACAGTTTCCTCATTAATTCCAGGATGAGCATCAATTAGCAAGACATCTAGCTTCAGATCGTCGGTAACAGCCTGCAGACCGTCGAACAGCTTTCTTCTGTCATAGTCCGCCTGCAGAATGCGGGTCATATCAGCAAGCCGGGTACTCGCTGGAATAATATAGATAGCCCCACCGGCAGCCACCGCTGCATCTGATAGAAGACTACTCAAATTATGAGCACACTCATGTAATGCACAATCTTCCCACAGATAGTCATTTAAAGTTCGATTGATAGAAGCACTGTCCAAACCGAATATCATGTGGAGACTAGGCGATCGCAAGTCTGTGTCAATAATGCCGACTCTTTTACCTTGCTGTGCCAGGGTAATAGCAAGATTGCTGGTGATATTCGATTTGCCCGTCCCTCCTCGAAAAGATTGAACGGCAACAATCTTACGAGACTGCAAAAGATTCGAGGTATCGGCATCTAGAGGTCTCTCTAAACTCGGCATTTCCAAGCTGGGCATCTCTGAGCTTAGCGATCGCTCATCTGCCTGTAAGCTTATAGGATCTAACGATATTGCATCGGATAATGTCTGCGTCGAAACGGTCGGCGTACTTTCGTCTGGAAAGCGAGCAAGCGATGGATATAGAGAAGGCTGGTATAGTTTTTCAACATCAAGATAACTACCCGTCATTCGCTTTTGTAGCTGCTGAAAGCAATCGACTGTAGCTACCGTGTAATCTTTAGAAGCGTCATTTACTATGTCTTTTAGCAGGTGCGGCTGTCGCCTACGCGAGTGCAATTCTCTGGTCATCTGTCTCTGGGCCGTCTGTTGCAAAAACCGCACAAGCTGTCCTAGCTCGTCTGGATGCTGACTCAGGTCGTTTAGCATATCAGGAGTGAACTTACCGTTTTCGATAGCTAGCGCCGCCGCTGCCATCTGCTCCACCTGTTTTGCTAGTAAATCGCAGTCTGTCGGACTATCTTTCATTTATTGATTCTGCCAAGCTACTTTAGGACGGTCTTATCGGCTAAAAGCGTTGTAGAGCAACAGGTCGTGCCGTTATAAAAGAATGCATACTTTTTCCTGTATTTGATGAGTATAGGTGAGCCTAATAAACTCTCAGTCTGACGGCATCGAAATTATGCAGTCTAAAGAAACAAGGAGCTATAAAGATAGATATAGCGATTTTTGGATTGTCGGAGGTATCTTCGTCTGGTAGCTCATGCCTGTACCATCGCAGAGACAGTTTTATAAAGCGTAGTTTGAAGTGTAGATCGTGTAGTAGCTGTCGATGCGATCGTCGTTTTTTCTGATTTCTACAAAACTTGCATAATTTTCGCTCATTGTTTTTGAGAACAACCATAGAACGCGCCGTGCTTGTGCTTATGCCGGCAGCGGTCTTGCGAGTCCTAAGTTTATCCCTTCGTCAGTCGAAGTTGTAGGAGGGCATTTAGCCGTCTGTGGAAAGACCTATCTGCGGACGACCTAAAGACAAGCAGCTTTCGAGTGACGAGGGGTTTCCTACTGTTCAGCTACTATGCGGATCGATGTAGCGCTACCACTCGTCTGATGTGTTCTGCCGACGGGCAGTTGATGAAATCCATAGAGTACTTAAACAATGTCGTTTTTAACCTGCATCTGCCAGCGTCAGATGGCGAAATTAATGTATCGTCGCGGCGTTACGTACGAGCAGCAGCAATCTTACCAACGAGCAATAGAGGCGTTCTCTACAGCGCTTGATATGGGCTATCCTCAGCCAGTAGCGGCCCTGGTACGTAGAGGGTTTAATCGGATGGAGCTGCAGAACGCTGAAGGGGCGATCGCAGATTTTGAATCAGCTATGCGCTTCGCTCGGAATACAAATATTTCACGTAGCTTAGCGATCGCTCAAGCTTACTTTTACAGAGGCAAAGTATGCCAAGAAATGGGAGATGAAGCGGCGGCGATGAAGGATTGGGCAATGGCGATCGCTTACTGCCCCACCTACTCGTATCCCTACTACCATAGAGCGCTCGTCTATCTAAAAAGAAACGATCGAGACAATGCGCTGTCTAATTTAGATGCTGCTCTAGAGGCTTATCCAACTCTTGCCCTAGCCTATTACCAAAGAGGGTTGCTGTATCATCAATCTGGAGACCTCATCTGTGCAATAAATGACTTGCAGTGCGCCGTATACAACGACTTTACGCTAGAAACTGCCAAGCAAAATCTAAAGCATCTGCAACAGGCTGCCTACGACGCTCAGCTGAGTCGCGTTTTAGCTGCGCCTTTAGCCGAAAAGAACCTGACCGCTAAAGTTCACCACCGGAACGATCGTCTTGAGATTCAGGTGCATAGGACGGCAGGTGTCGGTATCAACTATTACGCGCTACCTCAGCTTATTCGCAAGCATATAGCACCCTTGCTACTAGATGGCGTAAAGCGGTTTCAGCTCATTGGCCGAGTAGGCAAAGCTGCCCACCCTGAATGGAATCAGTCTTATGATCTGTATCAAGATCGGCCCTGTCCGCCTAGCCACTGGGTGGCAGCCCTCTTCGCAATAGTTATGTTTTTACCCCTAGCGGTGCCTGCATTGATTCAGGCCGCTTGGGTAAAAAGAGCCTACAAGCAGGGAAAATACGTCGAATCACTACGGGCTTCTAGAGTTGCAAAAGGACTGAGCGCTGCTAGCATTATCCCCTTCTCCTTTTTTATGCTCCTATCGGTCAGTTATTCTTCCTACGACTCCGATCGAGAGATGCCTGTTCTGAGATCTACCGAACAGACAAAAGTCGCTAAACAATCGTATAGAGACTTCTAATAATGTCTTTGGCCGGTGGTATTTATAGCTAGCGTTGGATGCATCCGTTAGCTGATTACTTTCTAGAACAAACACATAAGCATACAAAGTCAAGTCTGTCCTTAGCTAGTCGGTAGGAAGAAGTCATTGTTCTTATCCAACAGCCGTTGATGACAGAAATTAAGTGGTCTAGCCGTTGCTTTCTCTCTCTAGCGATAGACTGATCGAACGCTGATTTTGCTAGTATTCAGCTTTCGATAATTTAATCATGGATGCTTTCCTAAATCTTGTTCAACAAAAGAAAACAACGCTGCGGAACCTGTTAGCGATTTTAATGATTGTTGCTGGAATCCTACATTTTGTGATTCCTGAGCCTTTTATTAAAATTGTGCCGGGTCTGTTGCCCTATCCGGCAGCGCTAGTTTATATCAGCGGCGTTTGTGAAATTGCTCTAGGCATAGGGCTGTTTTTCCCAGCGACGCGGCAGCTCTGTGGTTGGGGACTAGTGGCCCTGTTCATCGCGGTCTATCCGGCCAATCTCAATATGGCGTTTAATCATATCAAGCTAGCAGGTATCCCAGATAGCTGGTGGTTTCACGGCATTCGGCTGCCGTTCCAATTTGTGCTAATTGCCTGGGCGTATTGGCTAGCAAAGCCTGAGGCGGATGTGCGATCGCTAGATCCCTCGTAATCCTAATGACCTAATGTCATCTCACTATGAGCTGTCCACTCACTATGAGCTGTCCCACTATGGAAAGAGACTAGGACATTCAACTTCTGAATTTAGACAGAGGCAATGCCTCTCTAGACTCTTCAAGATAAGAAACTGGCTATCTAGCCCTGGCCGTACTAGGCTTGCTGCCCTTTTCTCGTACGCTGTTTGGCATTATGCCGATCTTTGGTAACAACGTTTGGTTCAATGCTATTACGGGCGCGATCGCAGCCTACTACGCCTTTGTACAGCACGACAGCAATGCAGAGCTAACCACCTCATAGGCCCAAAGGCAGAAACATCTCAAGCTTCGCTAAGCCCAATAGTCATCCTATAGGGGTGATGGTGAGCTGGCGAAGCCTGATATAGATCAAATCATGAACAAATTACTATCTTATTTTACTGCTAATCTACGTCGTGGTTGGCTGTTTAGCGTTTTTGTGGCTATTGGCCTCACCATAGTTTCCTACCCTTTAGTCGCTAGTCCGCTGCCGTTAGGGGTCTCGCCAACTGCCGCTATGACACTGGCCTATAACGTTGATTTAGACATGGACGAAGCCCGCGCTGAAAAAACTATTGAGCACTACGGCGAGCCCGTACGCGATATCGTCGAAGATGCACTCGATAACAACGTCAACAATCCAGACAGTAAGCCCACCGCTGAGAATACCTACGAGCGAGAATCGCCATTGAGTGATATTCTGCCTGAGAAAATAGGTGAAAAGTTCTCTAAAGACGACCTTGCAAATATGGAGAGTGGCGATCAATAAATGCCAAAATCCAGATGCATACAATTCCACAGCATTGGGTCTAATTCAAAGTAGCGGTAGCTTCTAGGATTTGGCAAGGTAGCAGCGACTGAGGCGAGTGAACTCATTCTTGGGCAACCTGAAGGTAACTACCCGCTTACCTAGCCCGCAACCAAAATGGGACTGTCAAAAACTCGCTCGACATCGCTTATACCTGTTTCTAAGCCATTTGTGACCTTAGCAGCGATCGCCACGATGCTCAGCGTGATCGCCCCAGCAGTAGCTCAAACCGTCGACGGCGATCCAACAGTTGGCACTTTGGCTACCCCTGGCACCAATCTTTTTACCATTACAGGCGGCACTGTCGCAGACACCAATCTCTTTCATAGTTTTCAAGACTTCTCTCCTCAAAGCTGGTCAGCCATCTTCGACCTCGACGACGCTAGCTACGCAGACAGCACTAGCAGTGTCGATACCATCTTCTCTCGGGTAAGTGGCAGCAGCGTTTCTAATATTGACGGCTTGCTTCAGGTGATTGGTGGAAACAATCCAGACTTCTTTCTGCTCAACCCTAATGGGATTGTGTTTGGCCCAGATGCTCAGCTTGACATCGGCGGCTCATTCATAGGCTCTACTGCTGAGAGCATTCGCTTTGACGATGGCACAGAGTTCACTGCCAACAGCGCGGTTGTTGGCCCGTTGCTTACCGTAAGTACCCCTACCGGACTACAAATGGGGGCATCTTCTAGAGGTATTCAAGTCAATGACACAGGCTATACCAAGCTGAAAGATTTGCCCCTAGCTATAGACAGCTCATCGAGTCTACAGGTGATGCCTGGTCGTACTATAAGCTTGATTGGCAGCGATATTACCTTTGGAGGAGGAATGGTTTCCGCACCCGGCGGACAGATAGAGATCGGGGCTGTCCGGGAGGGAGTTGTGATAATAGATCCTAGCAACTACGCTCTCGACTATAGAAATGTACAGCGCTTTGGTGACATGCAGTTTTCTTCGCAGTCGCTGATTAATGCCAGCGATCTTTTGTTTGAAAGCATAGATACACCTTATGCTTTTGGTTCTAAAGCAGGAGATATAAGTCTTCAAGGGCGACACTTATCTTTTCAGGATGGATCTGTTGCGCTGATCCAGAATTTTGGTAGCCAGTTGTCTGGTTCTATTCAGGTCAACGCGAGTGATGTAATTGAGCTAGATGGTAGCGATGCTAGCGGTGAGCTTGGCTCGGGCTTCACAACCAATAGTCTCGGTAGCGGCATGGGCGCAGATGTGACTATCTCAGCTCAGCAGTTGTTGCTAACAGCGGGAGCTTCGGTTCTCGCAGAAACTTTTCAGTCCGCTCCTGGAGGCAATGTTACCGTAACCGCATCTGATGCTGTCAGACTTGAACCAGGGGACGTTGATAAGCCTAATTCGATTAGAACAAATTCATACGGCTCTGGAACAGCTGGAGATGTAAGCATATCTACTAGAAGACTAACGAACGTGAACAGCGGTGTCTCTTCTCGAACAACTGGTTCGGGGTCTGGCGGAAATGTCAATATAGCAGCAGGACAGCTAAACTTAATAGATGGCGGTTCTATCTCTTCAGCCACATTAGGCTCTGGAATAGGAGGCAATGTACTGGTTGAATCAGATGTTATAGAAGTCGGCGGCATAAATTCTGGGTTTTTCCCGAGCACAATAGGGGCTTCAAGCGCCAACACAGGTGATGCAGGGAAATTAACCGTCAGTACCCGACAGTTACTCGTCAGAGATGGCGGTCGAGTTGATTCTTCTACAATAGCTTTTGGCAACGCCGGCTCAGTGACCGTGACAGCTTCAGAGTCGATAGAAGTCAGCGGCACCGTTCCTGGCTCTATCAACCCTAGTTTGATTGTCTCATCTGCTAATATCGTTGATCCTGCTTTCCGCGCTTTCATTGCAGGACTTGGAATTTTAGTTCCTGCGGTGCCGACGGGAGCATCAGGAGATGTCACGATTGATACGCCGCTTCTAGTTGTCAAAGACGGCGCTCAAGTCACTGTCAGAAATGATGGACCTGGAGATGCAGGTACTTTGAGAGCAAGTGCCGATACTATCGATCTCAATAACAATGCTGGCATTACCGCCTCTACGCAGCAGGGCAGCGGCGGCAATATCTTTCTGAATGCGCGAGATGTCTTGCTCATGCGCGATCGCAGTCGAATCTCTGCCGAAGCAGGTGGAATCGGCGATGGTGGTAACCTCGCTATCATTACGCCAGCTATCGTCGCGCTAGAGAATAGTGATATCATCGCCAGCGCTTTCCAGGGCAACGGTGGCAATATCGACATCGACACGCAGCTCTTGGTAGGCACCCAGTTCCGCGACCAGCTCACGCCCGAAAGTGATATCACCGCCAGCTCTGAATTTGGCCTCAGTGGCACGGTTTCGGTCGAAGGGTTTGAAAGTGACCCTAGTTCGGGCCTAGTTGAGCTACCTGGCGAAGTGGCCGATAGCAGCAACCAGATTGCTAGCAGTTGCGCGGATGCAGCAGGCAATCGATTTGTTGCTTCTGGTCGGGGTGGTCTACCGCCGACGCCAGAAAGGTTAGCGAGCAATCGCCCCTGGAATGACCTAAGAGATCTCTCGGCTTTTGGAAATCAGTCATTAGAACTACCTATAGAAATGCCCATTCAGGTAGAAGCCCCGCTTACAGAAGCGACTGCTTGGACTATAGATGAGCATGGTCAGATAGCTCTCATAGATACAGCAAGCAGGACTGAACCAACTGTTTCACTTGTAACTTGCGCGAGTACTTTTGATAGCGCCTCTAGCACTAAGGAATAGATTTAGCAGCTTAACGAATAGACAATTCTTCTAATCTTTTAAACTGGCTCCGACGCTGTTTCAACAAAAACGCCTCCGAGTAAACGCTCGTTGGTGCAATAAATTGGCCGCAACGAATAAGGTTGGACTCGCAGGAAGCGATCGCAGAGAAAGAACAATCATTCAGACTAAGCGATCACATTCAAAGCGTGACCTGCGAATGAACAGGGCCAATGTCAACGCGAAGGTCAATGCGACCTTAGTACGTAAGTTGATGAATCGGGAACATTAGAGGGCATAGCACTTTTGCATCGTCACTGTCATGCCTTCTGCCAATCCTCGACTATTTAAGCTTTTGTGCCTAAGTTATTGTGCTACCACGATGACTTTACCTGCTCAGGGGATAGCGGCGATAGAATCTGAATCTTCCACCGCACCAGTCTCGAAACAGCAGTTTTTAGCTCAGGTGAACTTACCGCCCGATCTACCCCCAGGGTCTGTTCCGGCTGAACCCTTGCCACCTGCGGATATCGATCCAGGCTCGCAGCGAGACGAGATTTTCATTGAGCCGCAGCCTCTACCGCAACTACCCCCTGTAGATGAGCTACTAGATGAGCCTGACGGCACTAATACGCCTAGCGGTCTAACTAGTGGCCCAGGTGAAACATTTGAAGTTAGCGGTATTCAACTAGAGGGCAGCACAGTATTCTCTGCAGAGGATTTTTCGACCCTTTTTGAGGAGTATATTGGTCGGCCTATTACCTTCGATGAGCTATTACAGATACGCTCGGCTATCACACAGCGCTACATCGATGCAGGGTTTCTCACCTCGGGTGCGTTCATCCCTCCTCAAACCTTGGAGGAAGGAATAGTGACTGTTCAGGTGCTTGAAGGTGTGATCGAGGACATTGAAATTGTAGGAACTCGCCGCCTGAATCCAGATTATGTACGCAGCCGCTTAGGCTTGGCAGCGCAGCCACCTATTAATGCAGGTAAGCTGCTAGAAGGTCTGCAGCGGCTACAGATTGATCCGCTGATCGAGACGGTGTCTGCTGACTTACAGGCGGGTGTTCAGCCTGGTACGAGTATCTTACGGGTGGACATAACCGAAGCGGAGTCATTCGGGCTTTCGGTAAAGCTAGATAATGGGCGATCGCCTAATATTGGTAGCTTTCGTCGCCGCATTAACCTCTTAGAAGGCAATATGTTTGGCATTGGCGATCGCGCCACCCTGGCTTACTCCAATACCAACGGCAGCAATAGCCTAGATGCTGGCTACTCTATCCCGGTCAGCCCTCACAACACTCGCATTACCCTTGAAGGTGGCATTTCTGAAAGCCGCGTGATTGATGACACGTTTGAAGCACTTGATATCAGCTCCAATGCTTTCTATGCTGATATTGGTGTTACCCATCCGTTGATCGAAACACCAACCCAAGAGCTATCCTTAGGGCTTATCTTTTCATACAAAGAAAATAAAACCCGCTTGGGAATCGACAACATTGGCCCCTTTCCGCTGTCTCCTGGCGCTGACGAAGATGGCGAAACTCGCGTTAGCGCCCTACGGTTTTCGCAAAACTGGGCAAAGCGTAGCCAGCGTCAGGTTCTAGCAGCCCGCTCTCAGTTCAATGTTGGGGGGAGCTGGCTAAATGCCACCAACAATACTGATGGCTCACCCGACAGCCAGTTCTTTTCCTGGCGGGGCCAAGGCCAATGGGTTCGCCTGCTAGGAGAAGATGCGCTCTTTTTATTGCGTAGTGACCTGCAGCTTGCCGCCGATAGCCTGCTATTGTCCGAACAGTTTGGACTAGGCGGACAGCAAACTGTTCGAGGCTACCGCCAAGACATCCTTCTAAGAGATAATGGCGGGCTCTTGTCTGCAGAAGCTCGTCTGCCAATTGCGCGATTCTCAGAAAACAGCGTCGTGCAAATCACTCCGTTTATCGATGCAGGCGCGGCCTGGAACCACAGCGACAATCCAGAAGGCAACAATGTTCTAGTGGGTACAGGTGTTGGTCTACTTTGGCAGCGGGATGACAACTTTTCTGCCCGGTTAGACTGGGGCTTACCCTTAGTCGATGTCGACAGCACCAGCGATAGCCTACAGGATAGTGGCATTTACTTCTCGCTTCAGTACGATCTGTTTTAGATAGTCTGTTCTAGCAGTGGGTTTTCTCCTATTCTCACCACCGTTTGTGCTTAAGCTGAGAGGGGCAACTGAATTATAAATTCTGTTCCTTTACCAAGCTCAGACTGCACCGATAAGCTACCGCTGTGGGCTTCGGCAACAATTTGTCGAGCGATAGAGAGTCCGAGCCCTGTTCCTTTGCCAACCGCTTTTGTTGTAAATAAGTGATCAAATATTTTTTCTTTGACCGCTTCCGGCATACCTTTACCGTTGTCGCCAATACGAACCTCCACTGCATTCTTCTCGGCGCATAGCGCTGTTTTCACCGTAATGATCTGCGATCGCTCTTTCAACTCACTGAAGGATGATTGTTGAGCAGCTTCGTCAAAGATATCAATCGCATTTGCTAAAAGATTCATAAACACCTGATTAAGCTGACCTAAGAAACAGTCAACCGCAGGTAGATCGCCATAGTCTTTAATAACTTCAATAGCGGGGCGCTGATCATTCGCCTTAAGGCGATATTTCAAAATCAGTAGCGTACTATCGAGTCCTTCGTGCAAATCCGCACTAACTTTATCCTTAGCGTCCGCGCGCGAGAAGGTTCGTAAGCTCGTGCTGATAGCCTTGATTCGATCCATGGCATCTTTCATCGAACATAACAGTTTCGGAAAGTCTTCACAGACATAGTCCAAATCAATCTCTTCAGCGTGGTCTTCTACCTCCTCAGTCGGCTGAGGATATTCTGCTTGATAGACCTCTAAATGTTCTTTTAGATCCTGAAAATAGCCTTGGGCATTCGACACACTGCCATTTAGGAAGCCAATCGGGTTGTTGATTTCGTGGGCAACGCCTGCAACCAAGTTTCCTAAAGCAGACATTTTTTCACTTTGCACTAGCTGTAGTTTAGAGCGTTGTAATTGATCTAAAGCAAGCTGTAGATCAACGTTAGCGGCTTTAAGCTGCTGCTGCCGATAGACATTAGTGGTGATCGCGCCACTTATCAAGAAAGCTAGTAAGGGAGCAGCCATAGGAATCAGCCAGCCCTGTAAAAACGCTAGGTAGGCTCCACCTATTAGCAGCGTGCTCATGCCAACCACAGCAAGAAAGGCACTTCTATGAAAGTAGTACTGCCGCCGCTGCCGCTGCCGAGAAGAAATCAGCCAGCTACTACCAGCCCCTGCAAAAGACCAAACCACTATCCAAAGAATCTGCTGTAGTCCAGATAATCCGGCTATCCCCTTGCGACCAGTAAGTGCGCCTTGAGTAAGCTGACTGGCGATATTAGCGTGAATGAACACACCCGCCATGACTTTTTGATTAGCCTGCTGTGAGCTGTTGTACGGTGTTTCAAAAAAGTCGTTCGTACTAGGAGCCACACTACCGATGAAAACCATCCGGTCTTGCATAACATCGGGCTCAACCTGGTTGCTAAGCACATCGGCCATCGACACGGTGGTAAAAGCATCCGCTCTACCCCACCAGTTCATTAGTATCTGATAACCCCCTAAGGCTTGTTTTGAATAGCCTGCTTCGTTTGGCCGTAGCGGAACAAATGAAACTTTGCCTAGCTGAAACTTCTGCCGCTCGGCATCAACCGGCGTCAGCTCAATACCCTCACTTTCTAAATACTTCAGGGCAACGCGCGTAGCCAACCCAGCTTTGATTTCATCGTCTTGCTGATCATCGCTAGCAGTTAATAGGGCCCGCCGCACTTTGCGATCGCCATCCAATACTAAATCAGCCATCCCGACTTGATCTAGCTCCTCAAGCACAGGCGGCGGGTTGACCCGATTGCCAATGATTTTCTCAACCCCAATCAGGTTAGGCATCGACCGAAAGGTTTCAACAAGCGCCTCATGGCCAGGTTCTTCAGGTAAATCTCGGTAAATATCTAAGCCAACAGCACGGGGCGACTGCTGGTCTATCTTTTGTAGTAGCTCGGCCAACAGTGCGTCGGGAACGGGCCAGTCTCCAGCCGCTTGAATATCTGGCTCATCGATGGTGACAACCACGATATTGGGATCAACGCCCTCATCTGTACGAAAACGAAAGAATCCATCTCTAATTTCCCACTCCACAATGCTGAAAAGAGACAGCGCATTGCCAGCAATCACTGCAACAGCAACCGTAGTGGCCACCACATAAACGCTGCGGGTGCGTTGTGCAAAAGTTTGAAGTTTTGACCACATTTAACGTTTCTATGGATAGGTAGCTATGAATAGACAGCAGAAGTTGCTGCATCACTAGCATTCCCTGTTTTCTAGATCTAACGTAATCAACAAAAAAGACGGACAGTGATAGTCACCATCCGTCTCTTGTGCTAAGTTTTAGCGTTGATTAGCGCTGGTATATCTACATCACAATTGGCTCAGTTGCAATATCGGCCAGACCAACAGCTTCGAGAAGCTCGTACCAGTGACCCGCCATGACTCCATCGGCCTGAGTGCCCTCTTGCAAGCTAGCAAGTTGTGCGGCAGTGTCGTACCAGACACCGTTTTGGCCTAACGCTTCAACGTCAGACAAGCCCTCGCCCTGGGCTAGCGCTACTGATAGCTCAGAACTAGGCTCAATCCGCTTAATCCAACCGTCGACAAAGGGACTGCCGGGGGTTAGCTCGCCCTCCACATGTAGGGCCACATACCATTGATAGTTCTCTGAAACCGCGAGTTCGGGCGCTTCATCTGGCATTTCCACAGCCACTACACCGCCGCTCTCAGGCACCGCTACGGTCGTTTGATAAACCGTATGCTTAGCTTCATCTTTCAAACTAAAGACAGCGGTATTGGTATTAGAAGCTGGCACGTAGACCAAAATGGTCGGTCTGGCTTCTAAAGTGGTGCCATAGAAACTATCGGGCACCACGGCCAGCATAGACTCGGCAGCCGATGATGCGGTTGCAGGTGTCACCCGGCCATAGAGGTTACTGCTGGTGCTACCGCTTGTGGCACCAGCCTCGCTATTTGCACCTGGAAACAAACCTCGGGAGGCACCGCCAGCTGTTTCTTGTGGGAATGCATCAGTCGGAGGAGTGAAAAATTCTCCACGAGAAGCGCCACCAGTTGCCTGCTGAGGAGCCGCATTGTCAGAGGAAGGGGTAAAGAAGCTATCTCTCGAAGCGCCACCAGTGGCCTGCTGAGGAGCTGCGTTGTCAGAAGAAGGGGTAAAGAAGCTATCTCTCGAAGCGCCGCCAGTGGCCTGCCGAGGCGCTGAGTTATCAGAGGAAGGGGTGAAGAAGCTACCTCTTGAAGCCCCTCCGGTTGCCACACGGGGAGCCGCGTTATCAGCAGGTGGCCTAAACACAGTCGCACTGGCACTGCCTATCTGTGTCCAGGCTGTACCGATCACGAGCGCGACGGCTCCGATGGTTCCTGAAGTCCAGTATTGTTTCATGTTTTCTCCTTGTTGTTTGGATGCTAAGACGATTTATTTAGAATCTTCTAACCTGTCTTTAAATAATCCGAGACGGCTGAGCAAGCGCGTCAAATCAACACCTCAAGAGAGTTGGCTTAGCCACCACATTTTCGACTTCATTGGTGGTTCCGATGGCTAGCACTACCGAATCTCGAACTATGCAATCTTTAGCTTAAAGAACTGCCTTAAGAATCGCGAGGCGTACCTTTGCGTAACTTGGTATTAAACCTTACGTGAAGCGCATGTGGTAATTACGGTCATGGTAGGCTATCAGTGGGCTAGTTCCAGTTACCTACCAGTGTGTATGCTGACCAAAAGAACGGATCGCTGTAGCTCGGATCGTTAAGTAGCTTTAGCTGTGCTTGTCTCAGCGCTTCGGCCTTACTCATTCCTGATTCGCTGATACCTTCGTATAGGGCCTGCATGAGTTTGGCCGCTGCCTGATCTTTGACCGGCCAGAGCGTAGCTATTGTTGATCTCGCTCCAGACTGAACCGCTAAGCCTGCCAGCCCTAGTACTGCCCGATCATCCCCTGATGCGGTATCACAGGCGCTAAGAACTAACAGTTCAATCGCATTAGATGAATCCCGAGTCTGTAAGATTTCAGAGAGTTCTTTTACATTTAGCCGCCCTTCCCAGGTAGAAAGGAAGGTATCTTCTAGTCGGGAGCTGAACTGGCCATGGGTAGCTAGGTGTACGATACTAGCTGTGCTATTTTTTACGTGGTTCGCTAGGGCATCACTAGTGAAGGCTTCATTTAGCAATGTGTCAGTAGTGATTAGCTCGCTAATATCTGAAAGTTCTGTTTCTACCGCAGGTAAAGCACTCAAACCATTCCGAGCTTCGCTGATACCACCAGCAACTGCATTGGTGTCAATCTCATCAAGGGCTTGGGCACTCATCAGCTGTAGGCCGGGGGAGAGGGCAACGGCATACTTTTCGATCAAATACTGATCGCCGTCGTAGAGCGCTGCTATAGGTACATTACGCAACAGTCCATCTAAGACAAACACCATTGTTTCAGTATCGGTAGTTATCTGGCGTTCTTCGGCTGGTTTGATTAGCCAGTCGTACACCTGTTGGGAAAGCGCTAAACGTTGTTCATTATCTGAAGCTGGGTGAGTGGCGCTGAGCAGCTCGCGTAGTGTAGCTTCTACTGTCTTGGCGCTAACTGATGTGGAGTAGTACTCAAGCGGTTGCCCAGGAGTAGAGGCAATGACGGCCAAGCGATCTGGCAGAATAATCGGGTAGATGATGGTCGCTTGAGCATCGACTTGATCAATCTGTTGAGAGGCGACATCGATGCAGGCTTCCTGGAAAAAGTTATCGAGTTCGGCTAGCTGTAGGGCTTCAATCACCTCTCGGGCCTGAGCTAGGTTCTTTTGGCTAGGCTGGGCTGCATTTTTACGGCCAGAGCTGTCCGTCTCTAGCAGTAAGCTCACCAGTTCTCGATAGATAGGCTCTACGTTTTCGCGAAATGAGAACTGGACATCGGGATCAACAGCTACTAAATCACTCCGTAGCGCCTGTAAGCTATCTACTGCCTCGCTATAGGCCAGAATGGCTTCAGACATGTTGTTTTGTTGTTTGAGGATGCGACCTAGCTGCCAGGCAGATTGCGAGACAATATCGTCTGCCTGAATAGAACGCGCGATCGCTAATGACTGCTCTGTCAGCTTCAGCGCCTCTGACCACTGCTTAGTGAGACTATACAATGCGCCCCACTGGTTCAGGGCATGGGCTTCGGCCTGCGGATCGTTAAGAGCTCTAGCCGAGCTTACAGCGTTTGCCAGCAGTTGATTTTGCCGCGCGATCGGCAGCGATTTCCCTAAAATCTCTTCTCTAGCCAAGCTTGCGCTTAAACTTACTGCGGCATAAACGGACAGTCGGCTTGGCGGCAGCTTTTCTAATTGCGTTGCGATCTCGTTGGCAGTAGATGCGCTCTGTTCTGCGTCGGCAGAATTCACATAAAATCGCAGTCGCTCAAGATTAGCTTGCAGCGCATCGGTAGGATTTCGGGCCTCTCGTTTTGCCCGCTCAAACATGGCGATTGCCGCTGCCGGATCTCCCCAATCAGCAGCAGCACTGCCCAGGCTTAGGTACGTCGCGCTCAGTTCATTTGTAGCATCGATATCGACGGCAATATTAGCACTTTCAAATAGGGCTGATCGGCTGCTTTCCAGATCGCCCAGTACCCGTAGCGCCGTGCCCAGGCTTCGCAGCCCGTTAGCCTTCAAAGCTGAGTCCGGCATTGTTCTAAGCCGCTGTGAAATGTCTTCTAACTGCTGGCGCGATCGCCGGTAATATCCTAAGCTTTGCAGTGCTTGAGCCTGATTGATCTGGCTCCCTAAGACACCGGAAACATCCTTTGCCTGCTGATAAAAACCTTCGGCCTGCTGCCACAGTTCATAAGAGAGTTCAGCTTGCCCTAAATGGTAGATCAGACCCGCTTTTGTATTCAGCACCTGGGCCTGCAATATAGGACTTATGGCTTCAGCAGAACTATTCTCTAGGAGCTCCATGCTTTGCCCAATAGCAATCTCCGCTAGATCCCACTGACTTAATGCCTGATAGGCCAAAGACAAATAGCTATGCGCGATTATCTGAGTCAGTTCATCGCCTTGCACTTCAGCCGTATCAAGCGCGGTCTGCCATGCCTCTACAGCAGCTGAAAATTGGCCTGATGAGTACAATTGGCGACCAGCCGCCATGGGTTCTAATGGGGCTGCGACTGCTTCACTAAAAAGACCCGCAGACGTCCTCTCAACTCTATCAACATCTGTTGCTAACTGGTTGGCAGCCGTCGTGGAAGGTGCCCAGCTACTCACTAAACTTATCCCTAACAAAACTGCTACAGCATGTTGCTGGGTAAATTTCATAGCTATCCTTAATTAAATCAAGTCGGAAAGATAAGTTAGAAGAAGCCAGCTACATAAAGTCAAGCAAGTAGGCTGTTTTATTAAGGCAAACGCATGCTAAACAAGCCGCACTCAGCTCAAACATGACTAGAAGCGGTAACCTTTGTTCTGTAAGACGCCAAGCGCGTAGCAAGCCGCTACTGTTTCGATAGCTCTTATCAAGAAAATGGAAGAGTATACGCTTGTCCTAGCTGTTCTATCTCTTTACAGCATGCCCAAGGCAATAAAGCCAACACCTAACCGGGTGATTTGTTTAGCTCAAACAACTCACCCGGCTAAACGCTACGCGGACATTTGCCGAAGCCTTTGATAGTTCAACTTGCCTATGAGCATTAACACGATACCCACTGGATTCTTTTAGCTCACTGGCGATTGCGATAATTAATTTTGATGGGCTATGCCAACTGCGGAGGCGGCGATGAAGTGTGCCGAGAATCGTTAGTGATTTCCTTGAAACTCAACGGCTTTTGAGATTGCTCTTTAAAGGACAATCCCCACAAAGGCCGACAGCCTTGTAGGGATCGCGAAACTATTGTTATAGAAGGAAGCTGGTGATCCGACTCGAACGGACGGCCGGCTGATTACAAATCAGCTGCTCTACCAACTGAGCTACACCAGCAAGAGGTCTGATTATATCAAACATTAAAACGATTTTTGAGAGGCTGAGTCAATCTTGAGTAAGAAAAACTGATCTGATAGTCAGCCTCTCTCTGACCCGTTTCGAGCCAGCCTTTTCAATCGCTTTGGCATATTACCATCAAAGCTCATCAAAAATAAACTGAGTTGATCAAACCGAATCTAGGCTTTGTTATTTTCTACTGCCCAGCGAGCGAGCTCGGTGCGGTTATGCAGTCCGGTTTTACCGAGCATGTTACTAACGTGGCTTTCAATCGTGCGTTGGCTAACTTTCAGTTCGTCGGCGATTTGGCGATTGGCCATGCCTCTAGCAACAAACTGCACGACCTTTAGCTCGGTGGGCGTTAGCTCTACATCGAAAGGAACCTGAATGGTCGGCATCGAACTCGACCCTTTGTTCTGGTGATGAATTAAGCGGGTTGCCTGCTTCAAAGAAGACTCTACTTGAGCGACGAGTTCTTCTGGCTCAAAAGGCTTGACCATGTATACATCCGCGCCTGTAGTTAAGCCTTTGACACGATCCTGGCTCTGTCCTTTGGCCGATAGGAATAAGATGGGAATCCAGCTTTTACCAGGGTCTTGCCGAATCTGTTCGACGAAGGCATAGCCGTCCATTTCTGGCATCATCACGTCGCAGATGATCATATCTGGTGACAGATCAGAAAGCATCAAAAGCGCTTCTCTGCCGTTGCCAGCGGTTACTACCTGATAGCCACGAAATTCTAAGTAGTCTTTTACTAGCAAGATGAGATTGGGATCGTCATCTATTAGCAAAAGCTTTTTCTGTTCCCCTGAATTGGATTCTTTCATGCCGTTTGTCTGTAGTCTGCTCTGAGGAGCAGTTTGCACTGATGTCTGTACTGATGTTTGCACGATATATAAGGGTGAATGAACAGTATTTGGTCTCGTTTAACTGATGGAACTGATAACTCAGTTTTTCAGCTAGCATACAGAAGCGCGGTTTCGCAAGCGTTAGCCTATCAATTTTCTATATCAACTATTCCCAAAACGTTGGATGAAATCACCCAGATAAGCTGTATTGATAAAAAGTAAATTAATCAGCGGTATTAGATAGAGAATGCTGGGCGATCGCATAGTCCGTCACAACTTTTCCGCCGATCAAATGCTCTTGAATAATGCGTTCAATCACCTCAGGGCTAGCGCTGTGATACCAAACGCCTTCGGGATAGACCAGCAAGATTGGACCTTTTTGGCAAATTCTTAGACAGTTTGCCTTGGTTCTAAAAACGTAGTTAGAAAGCTGATCTGTAGAGATATCTAGGTTCAGCGCTTTGAGGCGTTGCTTTAGATACTTCCAGGCGATCAGGCTCTCTGCTTTGTCACAGCATTTTGGAACCGTTTGATCCGCGCACATAAAGACGTGTCGCTTAATATTGTCCAAAGCAAGAGCCGCTACACTCTTCTCAAGCGTATTAGCATCTGGCATGGGCCAATTTACCGAGTTATCAATGACGCTAGTCACATTAAAGGCAAGTGGTTACGTACTATCAATGATCGTAGTCACAGCGCTCGGGTGTCAAATTACACCGGCATGCGGCGGCCAGTTGAGAAAGCAAGCTATATGATTACACTGCTGAGCGACTTTGGTTTGCAGGATGCTTACGTGGCGGTAATGAGGGGTGTAATCGCCTCGATTGCTCCGGGAAAACCCACGTGCGATTTAACACATCAAATTCCGCCACAAGATATCTTGGCCGCTAGATTTAATCTGATGATGGCCTATCCACATTTTCCTGAAGGAACCGTCCATTTAGCGGTGGTTGATCCGGGGGTGGGCTCTAATCGCCGGGCGATCGCGCTGCAATATCCCAACGGGTTTTTGGTGGGCCCAGACAATGGCCTGCTCGGCGATCTCTTCGCAGCGCATCTCGCTCCATCGATTACCGCTGTTAGTCTGACCAATGCTCAGTATTGGCGAGTCAATCGGCCTAGCCATACGTTTCACGGTAGAGATATCTTTGCACCTGCGGCTGCACATCTCGCCAATGGCGTGCCGATCACCGCGCTAGGCGATCGCATCGATCTAGACACACTCGTGCAGCCTAATCTGCCGCCCTTTCGGCTCGTCAACAGCCAGTCAACTGCCCAGCGATCGCGTCAATATGCTGGCAGCTTGCAGTACATAGACCGCTTTGGCAATCTCATTAGCAACATTCCTGGCCAAGCAGTCTCCGGCCAATCCTGGCAGGTTGAGCTGAAAACGGCACATCGCCGGATTGACTTTACGGGTGTAAAAACATACGCCGATGTACCTATCGGTAGCCTGTGTGCAGTGATCGGTGGTCACGGCTGGCTAGAAATAGCCTGCAATTGTGGGAGCGCCGCCAAGGCACTCGAAGGCATGGCGGAGGTAGGTACGCTACTGTCTTTGACCTTTTGTGATTGACGCTTTTTGAGATTTGGTGGCTTTGAAGTTTAGTAGCTCTGAAGTCTTGCAGCTTTGAAGTCCGGTAGTTTCACGGACAAAGACAGTCCGGACAAAGACACCAGCTACGGAATATCTCAATAGTGAGCGTTGCGTTGGCAGCGTCACTGTCACCATCACTCTACAAACCGCATAATAGCGGCAGTTTCATATGTATAAACTTACTGGAATCAAAGCCTTTGAAGCCCACTGGCAGTCTCTTCAGGCAACGCATCTGATCGCACCTCAAGATAGCCATCTGCTGATGCAGGCAATCGGTCGGGTAGTAGACAACTATGGCAGCCAGTCTGAAATTAGCGCTGAACTACCCCTACCGCTGCAAGAACTGTTTAATCTGCTCGTACAGTCTTATCTAGAAGGCTACTGGATAGAAGATCTCGGATCCTTATCAGTTGCATCACATGCTTCTACGCATCCAGCCACGACTCGCGCCTTTAGCTTTCAGAGGCTCTCGCCAGCGATGATTGCCGCGACTCAGCGCCGACAACGTCAAACGCTCCGGCCTACAGCATCCAGCGAGGCCGAGACATACATCATGCACAATGCTTTTCCTGAGCAGGCGCTGTGTTAGATGTAGCACGTGGCATGCGACTGGCGTCTAGTCACCGATGCCTGATCACTAATACCCAGCCACTGCGTCTAGTTACTAACGGCATGATCGTTTAGACGACTGCACCTGAAAATATCTGTTTAGAAACATTTGTTTAGAATGGTGAGCGCCTGAAATGATGGATTCTCTTGCACTTTTAAGGCTAGCCGAGTGACGAGCGCGATGGTTTAGACAATCCTTTCGCTGAGACGATATCTTAGTAGCGATAGCCGCACTCAGGGTTAGCCGCGCTTGTACGAACCTCTCCACCATAAGTATCGACCGCAAACGTTTTCTCAGCTAGTAGGGCAAGGCGCGATCGCTGACACGCTTACCCACGCTCTAGAGCAAAATCGGATTGCCCCTGCCTATCTATTTTGCGGTCCTAGAGGCACTGGCAAAACGTCTAGCGCCCGCATCCTAGCCAAATCACTCAACTGTCTGAATGCAGACTCGCCAACGGCTCAGCCCTGTGGACAGTGCGACGTTTGCCAGGCAGTCACCCAAGGGATTGCCCTAGATATAGTCGAAATCGATGCGGCGAGCAATACTGGCGTAGATAATATCCGCGAATTGATCGAGCGGGCTCAGTTTGCCCCTGTGCAGTGCAGATACAAGCTCTATGTGCTCGACGAAGTTCATATGCTGAGTACGGCTGCGTTCAATGCGCTGCTAAAGACGCTAGAAGAGCCGCCCAACAGGGTTGTCTTTGTATTGGCGACAACCGATCCGCAAAGGGTACTGCCAACGATTATCTCCCGCTGCCAAAGGTTTGATTTTCGGCGCATTCCGCTGCTGTCTATGGTCAAACACCTGAGCTATATTGCGGCTGAGGAAGCGATTCAAATGGAACCGTCTGCTATTCAGCTAGTTGCTCAGATTTCTCAGGGCGGATTGCGCGATGCTGAAAGTTTGCTAGATCAGCTGAGCTTGCAGGCCGAGAAAATCACGGTTGAGACGGTTTGGGACTTGGTAGGAGCCGTGCCAGAACGGGATCTGTTGAACTTGGTGCGGGCGATCGCAGCCGATGACAGCACTGCTCTGATAGAGCGGGTTCGACACCTGATGGACAAAGGTAGAGAGCCGCTGATCGTACTGCAGGGCTTAGTCGGATTCTACCGCGATCTATTAATTGCCAAACGCGCTCCCAAACGCGAAGATCTCGTGGCTATCACCTCGCCGACCTGGGTAGAAATGATTCCCTTTGCCAAGAAGCTATCCGCTGCGGCCCTGCTCGCCAGTCAGCAAAAGCTCCAAAGCGCAGAAGTCCAAATCAAAAATACAACCCAGCCGCGACTGTGGTTAGAGATTACGCTGACTGGTCTGCTGCCGAGTGCGCTAGGTGCGGCTGCCAATAGCGCAGTTGCGAATAGTACGGCTGCCAACAGTGAGATTACTAATAGTGCTACTAACGTAGAGAGTACGACGACAAAAGCAGTTGTTAACATTACACCGCCGCCGATCGTACCGCCGTCAGTCGCGCCTACTGCTCAGACTCAAACGCTGCCGTCTTCAGCCTCTCCTTCAGTAAGCCAGCCCCCCGAAACCGTCGCTGCTAGTACCTCTACGCCGCTGGCAGAACCCGCTGTATCGCTGCCTGCCATTCCAACCGAACCCAGTGAGCCAGAGGTAGAACCTGCTGCGCCTACAAGAGTAACGCCTTCAGAGAAACCAGAGCCTTTAGAAAAACCAGCCGCTGTTGCCTTCGGTAATCTAGCCGACTTGTGGAAACAGATTCTAGCTGCATTGCAACCTCGCGGCACCCAAATGTTGATGTCTCAGCAGGGGGTACTGCTCGGCTTTGATGGGGTAGGTGCAAAAGTTGGGTTTCGATCGGCTCCGCTACAAAAAGCAGCCAGAGAACGGGTGCCAAACTTAGAGGCCGCCTTCCAAGCTGTCTTCCAGCGACCAATAAAAATCTCTTTGGAAGTTGTTGCTACGCCAAAACCAACAGAGACCACGACCCCTGCGGCTTCTGGTTCAGCGGCTAGTGCGCCTACTCGACCGCAGCCAGTAACTCCACCATCCAACCAGCCGCCAAACCAAGAGAACAATCAACCGCACAGCCAATCGAACAGACTATCTGACAACAACGCCGATTCGGGAAACAGAAACAGCACAGACATCAAATCGTCCAACAACTTGCAGACGAATACGCCTGATCCCCACGTACCGGTCACGCGACCTTTCAACAGTTCACCTAATCCGAGATTAGATGCGCCGGCTCACGGGCAGTTTCCCGACCAGGACCAAGAGAAGATCAAACGATTTGCTAATTTCTTCAACGGTCAAATTGTCAACTTAGACGATAATGCCGATAGTTCACTACCGAGCTCAAACAAACAAACAGATACCAATCAAAAAGCACCGAAGTCTTCTGATCCGGGCCCTGATGTGCCGTTTTGATCTTAAACTTCGACTCCGCTCAGTTTGCGGCTCTAGTTAGCTTCGTAGACTAACCTTGTAGGTTTTCTCCAACGTGCTACGGATCTTTTGGTGAACAGGGTCGATGTCTTTGTCGGTAAGGTTGCGATCGCTCGCCCGATAAACCAGCCTAAAGGCCAAAGAGCGATCGCCTTCTGGCACTCCTTTACCGCGATATTCGTCAAATAGAGTCACCGATTCTAGTAGCTTGCCGCCCGATTTGTTGATCGCCTTTTGTAAGTCAGTAACAGTCACATCGGTCGAGGCAAAGAATGCCAGATCTCGATCAGACGCTGGATATCTAGAATACGCCTGAAACTTCACGGCCTGAGCGCTCTTGCCAGTCAAACACATTTCTAGCACCGCCCAATCTAGTTCAAAGACATACACAGCCTCTGGCAAGTCTTGCTCACGGCGCAGCTCGGGATGTAGCTGAGCAAAGGTGCCTAGTCGCGTCCGCCCACGTACGAACAACCCCGCTGTGCGTCCAGGATGCAGCCGTTCATCACCCGATTCAGCTCGGTAGTCTACAGAGAGTCCCAGGTTGTCAAACACACACTCTAAGACGCCTTTTGCCTCATACCAAGTCATCGGCGTCTCTTGGTTGCTGTTTACCCAGCGCCCCTGACGAGCATCTCCGCCGACGATTCCTGAAACCTTGATCGACTCGATCGGATCGCCGTCAGGATCGTCATCGGGTTTGTTGAAAACGGTGCCAATTTCAAAAGCGTTGAGCGGCCCGTTGCCCTGATTGATATTTAGCTGAAAAGCCTCAATCAAACCGCCTAGCAAGTCAATTCGCAGCGCTGAGTATTCAGTAAATAAAGGATTAGCGATGACGACTTGCCGCTCGGACTCTGGGCTAGTCAAAGAATAGTGAATCACCTCTGTGAGCCCAGCTCCTCGAAAAGCTGCTCGTAGTCGCCTAGATAGCGCCGCCCCCTGAGAAAGATAGCCCCGTGAGGTCTGACTAGGTAGCGTATTGGCAAAGCGATCGTAGCCATAGAGCCTGGCGACTTCTTCAATCAGATCAATTTCGCGCTCTAGGTCGCGATAGCGGTAGGGCGGAACTTCTACTGTCCAGGTATTCTCGTCGGTGGCAGTTGCCTGACAGCCCAGCTTATTCAACAAAGTTTCAACCGTCGCTTTATCTAGCGCTTTTGTGCTTTCGTTTTCGACTACCTCACCCAAGATTTGATGAATCCGGCTAAGGCGAAGCGAGACTTCTCTAGTCGGTGAGATATTACCGATTTCAGTACGGTCTTTGCCCTGTCCGACTAGGGTCGCTCCGGCAGTTTCGATCAAGAGCTGAAGGGCGCGATCGCGTGCTAATTTCAGCTCGGCTGGGTTGACGCCCCGCTCATAGCGAGCGGAGGCTTCTGTCCGCAGCCCCTGTGACCGAGCCGACCTTCGAATCACTGCCGAGTCAAAATAGGCCGCTTCTAGAAATACTCTTTGGGTGGTATCGATTACTTCTGTCTCCGCCCCACCCATCACGCCTGCTAGAGCAACGGGCGTATCGTTCGCGGTGATTAGCAGTGTTTGTTCGGTTAGTGACCGTTCTTGATCGTCTAGCGTCAGCAATGATTCAGACTCTGTTGCGTAGCGAACACTGACTGCCAGCGAGTCTTTCGCACCTACTGCCATGAGTCTATCTAGATCAAAAGCATGCAGCGGCTGACCCCATTCGAGCAAAACGTAGTTGGTGACATCGACTACGTTATTGATTGCCCGAGTGCCTGCTGCAATCAAGCGCTGCTGTAGCCAAGCCGGAGACGGTCCAATCTCAATGCCCGATAAGACACTGCCCATGTAAATAGGACAGGCTTTGGGATCGCTTAGGGCGATATCTACTTTGTCTAAAGCCGTATCGCTGCCAGGCAAATCCTCAGAAACAGGCAGCTTCAGAGGATTTCCAGTAATAGCTGAAATCTCTCTGGCGATGCCCACCATGCTCAGCGCATCGGCGCGGTTGGCTGTAGAGGTCACATCCAAAACAAAATCATCTAGTCCTAGTAAAGGCCGCACGTCCTGGCCAGCCAAAATCTCTCCCTGTTCAAACCGCTGCTCGTCAAAGATATGAATGCCTTCTGAGTCTTTAGCTAACCCTAGCTCCGCTAAAGAACAGATCATCCCAGCCGAGGCAACGCCTCTAAGCTCACGTGGTTTGATCTTTAGATCTACTTTGGGCAAATAGCTGCCGACCGTAGCGACGGGCACACACATGTTTGCATCGACATTGGCCGCCCCACAGACAATCGTCGAGGCTGGGTCTGCGCCAATATCGACTGTACAGACGCTGAGCTTTTCTGCATTGGGATGAGGCGATCGCGCGATTACCCGGCCTACTACTACGCCGTCTGCCCAACTGCGCCTGTCTTCAATATCTTCGACCTCGAATCCCGCCATCGTCAGGGCTTCAGCTAGTGCCTCTGGCGAAAGGTCAAACTCGACAAGCTCTTTGAGCCAGTTAACAGAAACACGCATTGTGAAATCGACGCTTGGGCGCTTTCTAAAAGGTAAACAGGCTGAGCGGATAGGCTCACACACTTTTTCAAAAAGCATCTGAGGCATTTCTCAAGCTTCAGCCTCGCCCCATGGTACTACGGTTTCTTGCCGAGAACCCTACCTCTCCTGTGGCAGAACGGGCATACTCAAAACACGCCTAGACGCAATCTTTTTAATGACCTACTGCATCACGAACGGCTGCCCTAATCCTAAAAATGACAATGCCGCTCAATTTTGCCAAAGCTGCGGTAGTAAGCTGTGGATACGCGATCGCTATCGGGTTCTAGGTGCCCTGGGGCGAGGTGGCTTTGGGGCGACCTTTCTGGCGCGCGATCAGCTGCTGCCCGGCTGTCCGCCCTGCGTCATCAAGCAGCTTAGGCCCACCACCGATGTACCGAACCTGCTAGACATGGCTCGCGATCTCTTTCAACGGGAAGCCAAAATTCTCGGCAAGATCGGCAACCATCCTCAACTTCCTAGGCTGCTCGACTACTTCGAGATGGACAAGGAATTCTATCTTGTACAGGAATATGTCAGCGGCTCGACCCTGCAAAAGGAGGTCAAAAGATTTGGCCCTTTCACAGAAGTGAGCGTTAAACAGTTTCTCAACGAAATTTTACCGGTCATCCAATATATCCACAGCCACCAGATTATTCACCGCGACATCAAACCCGCCAACTTGATCCGCCGCGAGCAAGACCAGCAGCTAGTCATGATTGACTTTGGTGCAGTCAAAGACAAAGTCAATCAGCCTACCGTCGATCCAACCGATCAGACCACACTTACCGCCTATGCGATCGGCACGCCTGGCTACGCCCCTCCAGAACAAATGGCCATGCGTCCTGTCTATGCGAGCGATCTATATGCCATTGGCGTTACCTGTATCTATTTGCTCACAGGCGTCTCGCCCAAAGATCTTCCCTACAACGCCCAAACTGGCGAGCTTCGCTGGCAAGAGCGCGTTTCTGTCAGTAGCCACTTTAGCCAAGTCTTAGTGAAGATGCTCGATATCTCGGTGCATAATCGCTACCAAATGGCAGAAGAGATCATGCGAGATCTAGATATCGAGCCGCATCTAGACAGCTTGGCTCAAAGCCTATCTTTTGCAACCGCAGGGCAGGCCACTATCGGCCAACAAAACACCCAGTCCGCCGAACGAACATCTGGGAAAACCTCAGGCCGAATATCCCCCTCCGCTCGGATGGCGGCGGCTATTCGAGCTAGGAAAGAACGGCGGGTCAACAGCGGTGCCAACTACAAAGGCGTTGAGCGGCGGCGCAATCGAAAACACACGGCGCAGTCTCTAAAAGACGCCTACGCCAAAGGCCAGCGTGACTTTTCTGATCACATACTTACTCAGCTCGATCTTCATAAACAAACGTTTGCTGAAGCTAGGTTCGCCAAAGCCAACTTGCGAGAAGCGAACCTCACAGGGGCCGATCTTTCGCAGACCCATCTAGGGCAGGCCAATCTGACTAGAGCCAGCCTTAAAAATGCCAAGCTAGCGGGTGCTCATCTGGTTTATGCCAACTTAGAAGGGGCCGATTTGCGAGGCGCTAATCTTAACCGGGCAAATTTGGGCTCCGCTAAGCTAGATGGCGCTAATCTTTGCGGTGCCGATTTGACAGGGGCCACCCTCAGCGAAGCTCAGCTAGACACGGCGCTGACTAACTGGGCAACTATTCATGTCAACGGTCGACGAAGTCTGCTTTAGCGTCTATCAGGTTGGCTAGGATAGTCACGTCGGCTAAAACCGATATAAAGCAACGATCAACTTGGCTACATAGCAAATTCCTGACTTAGACCGCTACACTAGCTCTAGTAGCCTTAGTAGGAAAGTTTTGACTATGTTTGTTGATGAGCTGACCCCATTTGTAAGAGAGCTTGCCCGGCAGCCTGTGGCCTTTTGCGGTGGCTTTTTCTCCGGTCTATTTCGGTTGGATCTAACAGAAGATCCAGTCAGAAGCTGGCTGAATAAGCAAGGGGCGGTGCCTACCGCTAACGACACGGCGGGCGGCATCAACTCCTCTAATCCAAAGGGGCCGCAGTCAATTGATATTGACTAGATCCAGATCGCAGCTCTTCTAGATATTTTTAGTAGATTAACGGGCACTGACTGAGCAGCCGCTTGAGCTACCAGAGATATAACTTTTGCCAGCAGCGCAATATAGGGACAGATGACCCTTGCTAGATGGCGTTTAGGCTATTCGTCCAGCTCCGCACTTTTCGGATAACTTTTGCTGGATTGCCAATATCTTCAAGGCTGCTATCTGCTGCTAGACGGCAGGCCGTTGTATAGTCTGCGATCGCTTGATTCCAGTGGCCTCGCAGATGATGGGTTCGGCCCTTTTCTGCGTAGAGAAAGGCACTTTGGGGTCGAAAGAACAGAGCGATATCTAGGCACGCCAAGGCTTCTTCGTAGTCACCGATTTCTCTGAAGGTGATCGCCTGGTTGAGCCGGGCTCGAATGTTCAAGGGATTAAGATCGATCGCCTGGTCGTAATCGGCGATCGCATT
The DNA here is from genome assembly GCF_015207105.1 of cf. Phormidesmis sp. LEGE 11477. GTDB lineage: Bacteria > Cyanobacteriota > Cyanobacteriia > Phormidesmidales > Phormidesmidaceae > Phormidesmis. The sequence goes on along the minus strand of NZ_JADEXO010000061.1, from coordinate 8,221 downwards.
TGGCCAATTGTGGGCGATCGCATGTAGATTAGCCCGGTTATTGTAGGCTTTATCGAGCTTTGGGTTTAGATCTACAGCCCGGTTGTAATCAGCTAACGCCTCGTCATAGCGCTGTAGGTGGCTATGCATTAGCCCCCGGTTCACAAAGTGATTAGGGTTAGCTGGTTCGCGGACTATGAGTCGATCGAGGATTTTGATGGCAGCAGCGTGACGGCTCAGACTAGCTTCATTTCGAGCTTGCTTTCGCAGCAGTAAATTAGTATCTGCAAAAGATAGCCAGCTATCGGGATTGTTCCAATGGGTAGACTGCGCTAGCTTTTGGTCGCAATTGGTCTGATCAGCCGTCCGATGAACTGTAGAGGGAAGAGATCTCAGCTTTGATCGATAGTTAGATTTGGATCGAAAGGCATATGGATATTTCATTGACTGGGTCTCCTGAGATTTTATAGCGTCGACTGGAATACCCTTTAAACCCGTGTAGAACTGATATCTAATGATTTAAAGACGGCTCGATTAAAACGGTTTCATTAAGATGTGGCCTTCAAAGCGCACAGGCATTATCCGACTTGGCAACATATCTAGTTGACTTGCTTAGACAATTGACTGTAATAGTCCCATGAACCTATATGAATACAAACCGGGAAAGAACGTAGAGATAACGCCACTGCCTTGTAAATAAAATTGATATGTACGTGGAGGTACTAGTAAAAGACGGCTAGCGGTACAGCCCCCATCACCACCTTGCTGCCCAAACTATAAGAAATTATTCGGAGGCTATAGATACGCCGATAGCAAGCAGCCAAAAGGGACAACCCTGCATTTGCAAGATCGCCCCTTTTTGTTTACCTATGTTTGACTAACTGTTCACTCAGCTAATGAGTTAAGTGAGTGAGACTAGCCGCCAATCATCAGCCACTAACCATCAAGTTCAGATCTATCTAAATCCAACAGAAGCCTGCCATACAAACGCTAGTAGCAAAAAGAAAATAGGCAGAATCGGCAAAACGTCGATCAGGGGGCCAAAAGCGCGGTAGGCTTCGGGTAGCTCTGCTACCAGCATTGCAACATCCATATGCCTAATATCTCCAAGTACTTGTGTAATATTGACGATATTTTATCACGATATGTGGGGCTGCTTTACCACAGCTAGTCAAGTAGTCAAGTTCATACTTCTGAAGAGATTCACGTTAGCTTAAGACGAAGAAAGTAGACTTCAGCGGAGCCAATGCGCGAACTCGGTAGCAAAGCGACCTTGCATAATAGCGCTGCGAATCGTGGTGGTAAATCTAATTAGCTCGGTAATGTTGTGAATAGAGATAAGTGTGTAGGCCAGCATCTCTTTAGCGTGGATCAGATGGCAAAGATAGGCTCTTGTAAAGTTTTGGCAGGTATAGCAAGGGCAATCTGCATCTACTGGGGTTAGATCTCGGCGAAACCGAGCGTTCTTCAAATTCCATCTATCCCCTTTTACCAGCGCTGCGCCATGACGGGCCAGTCTGGTTGGGATGACACAGTCAAATAGATCGATGCCCGCTGCGATCGCCTGAGCCATTTCTCTATATGTGCCTACACCCATCAGATAGCGCGGCCTATCTTCTGGCAGCAGTGGAGTCGTTGCTTGCACAATTTTTTCAATCAGCTCGGGCGGCTCACCGACACTGACCCCACCAATTGCATAGCCTGGTAAATCAAGCGCTGCCAACTCTTCAGCCGCTGCAGCTCTTAAATCTAAATGGGTACCCCCTTGCACAATGCCAAACAGCGCCTGATCCGATCGCTCATGAGCATTAATACAGCGCTTTAGCCAGCGATAGGTCCGATCGGTCGCGTCAACCACTGCCTCTCTAGTCGCAGGATAGGGCGGACATTCGTCAAAGGCCATAATCACATCAGCACCTAACGCATTCTGAATTTCTATAGAGCGCTCTGGCGGCATTTCAATCATGCGACCATCACGGGGCGATCGAAAGGTGGCACCCTCGTCAGTTACCGTTCGCATTTTACTGAGGCTAAAGACCTGAAAGCCACCTGAATCAGTCAGCATAGGTCCATCCCAATTCATGAACCGATGGAGGCCACCCGCTTCGGCCACTAGATCTTCACCCGGCTGCAAGTGTAGGTGATAGGTATTGGCCAGCACCATCTCTGCATTACACGCCTTGAGCTGGGCGGGTGTGACTGTTTTGACATTGGCAAGCGTGCCAACTGGCATAAACCTAGGCGTGTGAACAGGGCCATGAGGCGTATGAAACACGCCAGCACGGGCTTTGGTATGGTCACAGATAGCCTGTAGCTGATAGGTAAATGCCCTAGCACTAGAAGCATTAGGGTCAGGAGTTTTTGAATTGGAGCGTTCAGGCGAGCTAGAACTGCTATCTATCGGCGCTATCAATGGAAGTTGTTCCGCTCGTCATCGATCGAGGCATCCCAGCTAGCAGACAGCGCTTCAGTGACAATAGCTTCTAGAGCAGCAACGTCAATCTCACGGCTATCGCAATCATTAGAGACGATAGAAACTGGAGTCAGACAAAGACAGCGGTTGTCTTGAACAAGCGCAAAGCTAGTGTCGTCTCCAGAGCGCACTATCTCCATGTAGTCAAAGCTGTGGACGTTGAGATATAGGCTGTGGTTAGCTACGAGCGTCGCACTATGAGGATCGGCGAAAGCTTCCATAATGCAGCCTTCACCAGTGCTGATAATTTCGTTGTCTCGACGATTGATGTAGCGGACGTGGCGAAGATCTTTTAGCAGGCGAAGCATATCTGCTTTACGAACGACGATGCCGTTATCGATAATGCACGGTGCCGGAAAATTAATGGAGGAATTGTGGTTCATTGGAGAGGCTTCACTGAGGCCGGTAATCAGCTCGATTAAGCGGAGTAATTGTGAAGAAGATCCTCACAATCCGAGAATACATCCTAACAGTAATCGAATTTTTGAAGATTGCAATATGCGATATGCAGGATCTTGGATTACTTTATCCAAAGATTGCATCTTTATCTTCTAATAACTAATCTATCCTCACAAAATATGCGCCAGATCACTGATTCATAAAGTGATTGGATCAGGTAAGACCTATAAGCTGAGCAGTCTTATTCTGATGATAATCCTGACAACAGTCTTAGTAAAACGTAAACGCCTAAACCCTGGTGGCACTATCCTCAGATACAACAGAGCCAGCTAACGTGCAAAAGCGGTTTGTTTTGCTTGTAGTGTCCTGTCTATATGAGCGGGCTAGCGATCGCTAGAAAGGGTAAACGACAGTATCTTTTTTATTTTTCTAGGAGATATTTCACGAAAGGGATTCTACCAAGAAATGACTTCTTTGGTAGTCAGAAGATACGTTGGCAAAGCGTCGTGAAGCCAAGCTGCAGTGACTCGACTGAAAGCCACTCTAGCGAGCGATAGCATGCTTACCCTGAACTGACATTGATCTTAAGAGAGTTAGATATTTTGAAAATCATTGGATGCCATACAAAGGCGCAGAAAGAGAGGGTTGTTAAGCGATCAGAGCTCAAAAAGCTGGCTTTAGAGCTGCTGCTGCTAACGCTGCTAACGCTGCTTTGCCGAGTGCCATTTTTCTTCAAATCGGTAATTAACTGGGACGAGAGCACCTTCATCCTCATCGGCCAGTCGCTTTTGGATGGGCATTTGCCCTACACGCAGCTTTGGGATCTCAAGCCGCCATTTCTGTTTGGTTTTTTCTCACTGGCCATTCTGCTGTTTGGTAAAACGATTGCTTCGATTCGGTTTGCTGGGGCGCTAGTGGTGGCGCTAACCGCTTTTGGCGTGAATCGCATTACGCAGCGACTATGGACCGTTCGAGCTGGGTGGATAGCCGCTGTTCTATTCGTTTTGATGATGTCGGTGATGACGGGGGGGCAGCCGGTTATGAGCGAACACCCTGCTATCTTGCTGTTGACTCTAGCGCTTTGGCTACTAGTAGCGCAGGGGGTAACGACAGCAGCTTTGTTTTACAGCGGTTTGTTGATCTCGGCTGCGACAATGATGCGACTGAATCTGGTCTACGTCGCTATCGGAGTTGGCCTCTATCTATTGGCATCGGGCCTCCTAATGCCGACAGGACATAGACAGCCGCTAGGCCAGCAGGTTCGCAATCTCTGTGCCTACAGTTTGGGCTGTATCATTCCAGTCTTCTCAGGGTTTATACCTTACTGGATGGCAAGCATACCGCAGGTGTGGTGGACTTCGGTGGTGGTGTCGTCTTTCTATCGAGCTAATGTTGGATTGGAAGGCTACGAAGTGGCTGTGGCTTTTTCGCATCGGATATTGGTTTATTTGTGGAGCTGGCATGGGTTTGGTCTACAGATCCTGTTCTGGCTGGGCGCGATCGCTGGTGTCAGGCTAGTTCTAAAGCGTCGAACGCAGCTACAGCCGCAGCAAAAGTTTGGCTGGGCGCTGGTAATTACTTTTATCTTTACTATCCAGTTTTCTATTTTGGGCAGCGGCTCGGACCATTCACACTACCTGATTCAGCTAGTTCCTTTCTTGGCTATCTTCTCAGGCAGCTTCGTCGAGCAGGTGATCAAGCAGAGTCGGCGCGTCTTTGCTGTAGTTGTGCTGCTGCTTTGCTTAGGAACCTATCCGGTTTTGAGCCAATACGCCACGATTACGCATAGCTGGCTGATAGGTGCGCCGATAGACCCTTCTCCTGCTAGAGCGATCGCCAACTATCTACTCGCTCAGGGTCTTGAAGATCGCTCGATCTACATGATGGATCAACATATTGCCTATTGGTATCTGGGCACCTATCCGCTTATCCGCTCGACAGCGCACCCTTCAACGATTGGTAAAGACTACCTGCTCCAAATTTTGTATGGCCCCGACTGGTCTAGTCCTCGTGAGATGAAACGGCTATTAGATCTAGAACCTGACATAATTGTCCAGCAAGACGATCCTTTTTACTTTAGAGACCAGCCTAAGACAGTTGAGATCTTAGAAACAGCGCTCGATCAGGACTACACTTTCATTCACGAGGTCAAAGGAACCAAAATCTACGTACAAAAAGGCTTGCAGGCGGCAGAGAACAAACCGTAGCAGTCCTCCCATTCCCTAGTGAGAATGTGAGGAACCAGCATACTTCCTAGAAAAATATTCTATTAAAAAGGATCTGTCGCTCACCTCTCGAAATTCCGCCCCATATCTGCTTATATATCCGTATACGTAAACTTTCATAACAAGGATTCTAGGGAGTTCCTATGTACATAGTGCAGATTGCCTCTGAATGCGCGCCAGTAATTAAAGCGGGCGGTCTGGGCGACGTGGTTTACGGTCTTAGCAGTGAGTTAGAACGACAAGATCATTGCGTAGAGATCATTCTGCCGAAGTATGACTGCATGCGCTACGACCACGTCTGGGGTATGCACGAAGCCTACCGCGACCTCTCTGTGCCTTGGTACGACGGCAAAATCCACTGTTCTGTCCAGTGCGGCTGGGTTCACGGACGTCTGTGCTTTTTTATTGAACCGCATTCAGGCGATCGCTTCTTCGATCGGGGCAAAGTCTACGGTGACTGGGACGATCAGATTCGCTTCGCCTTCTTTAGCAAAGCCGCTCTAGAGTTCCTGCTAAAAAGCAACAAGCGCCCTGACATCATTCACTGCCACGACTGGCAAACCGGACTCATCCCGGTGATGCTCTTCGAGATGTACCAGCATCACGGCATGGAAAGGCAGCGTGTCTGCTACACCATTCATAACTTCAAGCATCAGGGCACCTGGGGCGTAGACATTCTCAAAGCTACTGGACTCAACCGCGCCGAATACTACTTCAACGCCGCTCGCCTGCTAGATAGCGGCAATCCTTTTGCCATCAACTTTATGAAAGGTGGCATTGTCTATTCCAACTATGTCAACACGGTATCGCCACATCACGCTTGGGAAGCGCGCTTTACAGATATTGGCTGTGGTTTGCAGTCAACCCTAGCCGCGCATCAAGACAAGTTTGGCGGCATCTTGAATGGCATCGAATATACAATTTGGGATCCGGAAATCGATAGCAAGATTCCAGTCAACTACTCTATCGAAGATTTTGAAAACAAGGCTTTGGTCAAAAAGGCACTCAGAGAAAAGCTGTTGCTCGCAGCCTATGACAAACCTATTGTTGCTTTTATTGGCCGGTTAGATCAGCAGAAGGGCATGCACCAGGTACATCACGCGCTCTATTACTGTCTAGAACAGAGCGCACAGTTTGTCATGCTGGGGTCTGCAACCGAGCAGGCAATCAACGATTGGTTCTGGCATGAGAAAACCTTTTTGAATGACAACGTAGACTGCCATTTGGAAATCGGCTTCTACGAAGAGCTAGCCCATTTGATCTACGCCGCAGCAGATATCATCATCGTCCCGAGCAACTATGAGCCCTGTGGTCTAACGCAGATTATCAGCTTGAAATACGGCACGGTGCCTGTAGTACGCGGTGTAGGTGGTCTGGTCAATACCGTTTTTGACTGGGATTATGACGAGCGACCTAAAGAAGATCGTAACGGCTTTGTATTCTACGAGAATGACAATATCGCCCTAGAGTCAGCGCTAGGCCGCGCCTTTGATCTGTATCGAAACGAGCCAGCGCTGTTTGAAAAGCTAGCAAAGCAGGGAATGCGCTGTGACTATTCCTGGAAAAAACCGTGTGAGCATTACCTAAAAGCGTACGAATTCATTCGGGCGTAAGTAGCCTAAAGACTCGTCCGTAGTCAGGCGGCAAAGCATAGAGAAACTCAACTGATGAGAATTCAAGGAAAATGTCTATATTCCCGTCGCGAAACTCAGTAATTATCTGCTGATTTACCGGGATCAAGACGACAAATCTAAGTTTCTGGCTCAAGCTGGCTTTACTCAAACTAATCCCGAACAACTCGAAGCGGCATTACTACAGTTGGTTCAAGCCTATGATGCGATCGCCGACCAGCAAAACAAATACGGTACGTTCTATCGTGTTGAAGGAGACCTTATAGGCAGTAGTGGCACTCTAGCCGTCGTGACTGTCTGGCTCGAACGAACCTACGATGGAGCTATTCAATTCATCACTTTAAAGCCCAAAAAATGAATACTTTTTCAATTGAACTCTACAGTCGAATTTCTCTCAGCCGAGACATTCCAGAATACAACCTTAAAGCAGGTGATATTGCTACCTTCATTGATACGGTGCCCGACCCTGAGGGCATCGAAGAAGGCTGTGTTCTTGAAATTTTTAACGTACTAGGTGAGTCAATCGATACTGTAATCGTTCCTAAATCTGCGCTCTCTCCGCTTCAGTCTACTGAAATCCCTACCGTTCGTTCCCTCAGTCAAGTTTGAAGCCACAGGGCAGGCGATCGCATCCGCCAATTGCGGCGTTGACCTATCTAGGCCCCATGCCAATCGTCCCAGCATACACAGCCTGGTCGCCTAGCTCGTCTTCAATCCGCAAGAGCTGATTGTATTTCGCTACGCGCTCACTCCGACAGAGTGAACCTGTTTTAATCTGGCCCGCCCGAGTGGCTACAGCCAAATCTGCAATCGTGGTGTCTTCGGTTTCGCCAGAGCGATGGCTAATTACGCAGTTGAACTGGTTGCGCTTGGCTAGATCAATCGCTTCTAGGGTCTCTGTCAAGGTGCCAATTTGATTAAGCTTTACTAGCAAAGCATTAGCAGACGCCTGCTCAATGCCTTTTTGCAGGCGAGTTGGATTAGTGACAAAGAGATCGTCTCCGACTAACTGGACTTTGTTGCCGATACGCTCGGTCAAGGTTTTCCAGCTTTCCCAGTCATCTTCATGCAGGCCGTCCTCAATTGAGACGATTGGATAGTTACTCGCTAGCCCTTCTAGATAGCTGATCATCTCGGCTGGAGAGTGAGCGGCACCGTCGTAGGTGTATTCGCCATCTTTGTACATCTCGCTAGCCGCCACGTCTAGGGCGAGGGCTACTTGCTCACCGGGGATGTAGCCTGCTTCGGAGATGGCAGACATCAGCAGATCGAGTGCTTCTTGATTAGAACCGAGGTTTGGTGCGAAGCCACCTTCATCGCCTACGCCAGTTAGCAATCCTTTAGCCGTTAGGACTTTGCTGAGCTGAGCGAAGATTTCTGCGCCCCAACGCAAGGCTTCACGGAAGCTGCTAGCGCCAACGGGCATGATCATGAATTCTTGGATATCGACGTTGTTGTTGGCATGTTCGCCGCCGTTGATCACGTTCATCATCGGGATCGGTAAGACATTTGCT